>JBOGLI010000208.1:0-4270 GCA_050746165.1 Terriglobales bacterium
GATCCGATCCTGCCCCGGTCGGGTGCGGAAGCTGCGAGTGGCGCGCAAGGGCGCGGCAACGCGAGCGTTAGGCTAACCTCGCCCGTGGATTACGTGGCGATGGAAGATGCGCAGGTCATGCTCCGCGTCAAGGACGGCGACGATGCCGGGTTCGAATACCTGGTCAACAAGTATCGCCGGCCGATGATGGCCTTCATGTACCGCATGGCGCACAACGCGTCCGTGGCCGAGGAACTGGCGCAGGAAGTTTTCCTGCGGGTGTACCGGTCGCGGCAGACCTACAACGCGGAAGCGAAGTTCAGCACGTGGTTGTATCGCATCGCGACCAACTTGGCGGTCAACCACGCGCGCGACACCAAGTACGAGCGTCCGGAAGTGACCGTGAACCTGGACGAGCCGGACGAGGAAACGGGCAGCACGATCGACCTGGCCGACGCATCGATCACGGCCGAGCAGGCGATGCTGCGGCGGGAGCGCATGGCGGCCATCCGGCGCCACGTTGAAAATCTCCCCGAGCGGCAGCGGCTGGCGGTGCTGATGCACAAGTACCAGGAGATGGACTACCGGCAGATCGGCGAAGTGCTGAAGCTGAGCGAGTCGGCGACCAAGTCGCTTTTGTTCCGGGCCTACGAGACGCTGCGCGAGAAATTGAAGGATTTTATTTAGGGAAAACTGGTGGCACTCATGAACTGCAACGAATTTCGGGACCATGTACTGGACGCGGTGTCGGATGGAGCGCCGGCCGAGGCCCGCGCGCATGCCGATGCCTGCGCAGGATGCGCGGCCGAAGTCCATTCGTTACGCGCAACCATGAACCTGCTGGACGAGTGGACGGCGCCTGCGGACGCAAGCCCGTACTTCATGACCCGTCTGCGCGCGCGCATGCACGAGGAAAAGGCGGCGCCCGCGCGCAGTTGGCTGCAGTGGTTCCGCAATCCCGCGCTAGCCGTGGCCATGATGCTGCTGATGGTGTTGAGCGTCAGCCTGTTCCGCTCCGGCAGCAGCGACAGCGAACCGGCCGCCCAGCATACCGACCTCGCCAAGCTGGCAAAGCCGGGGACCGCCGTCGGCGATTTGATGGATTTGGATAAGAACCACGACATTCTCAATGATTTTGACTTGCTCGACGACTTAGATCAGACTTCGAATTAAGGGCAGTGGTGAATAGGGCTCAGCAAATCGCGGTGATGATGGCGACGATCCTCCTGACGGCCGGCATGGCCTCAGCACAGGGTCGGCGCGGACGGCAAGCTCCGCCACCACGCATGGCGCCGCCTCCGGCACAATCGCAACCGAGCGCACCGCCTCCGCGAGCACAGCAGAATCAACCAGCCAACCAGCAGCAGGAACAGCCGCGAACGTTTGACCGCTTTATCCTGCACGGACCCGGTCCTCATGCCGGCGACTGGCTGCGCAGTCATGAAAATCTCCCGCCCGACCAGCAGAAGAAGGCATTGGAGTCTGACCCCGGATTCCAGAAGCTCTCGCCGGAGCAGCAACAGCAATTGCTAGAGCGGCTGAACCACTTCAACAGCTTCCCTCCCCAGCAGCGCGACCGCATCCTGCAGCGGATGGAGACGCTGGAACATCTCACGCCCGAAGACCGGCAGAGGGCGCGTGATCTATTTCACAGCTTCCGCGATCTTCCTGCCGCCCGCCGTTCGCAGTTGAACTTCGCCCTGCGCGACCTGCATGCCATGGGTCCCGAAGACCGGCAGAGGGCGCTCGATTCGAGCGACTACCGGGCGCGCTTCACCGACCAGGAGCGGGACCTTCTCCGCAGCATGAGCGACATGGAACTAGTGCCGAGCCGCGGCCCACGCGAATAAGAGCAGCGATCAGTGGTCAGTAATCAGTAATCAGCAGGCGAGACTTAAGCTTTTTGCGAACTTCTCGGGTTCGTGCAATTTACCAGTCGGGTTGGCGCCAGCCGAGCGCCTGATCACTGACCCCTGACTACTGATCACTGATTTTCACGCCGGCCTGGCTAACACCAGCGTCATGTCGTCGGGCTGCTCGCCGCCACCGATCCAGTCAAGTACCGCCGAAATTGCCGCTTCGGAAATTCGCTCCAGCGGCAGGTGGCGGTTCTCGCGGACGAGGTCGATCAGACGGTCCTCTCCGAATTCTCCAAAATCATTCTCGGGCTCGGTCAAGCCGTCGCTGTAGGCAAGCACGATGTCGCCGGGTTCCAGGCGCAGTTCGCCTTCTTCGAAACTCACTTCATCGAACAGCCCAACCACCGTGCCACCAGCCTCCAGACGCCGGATGCGGCCATCGAGGCTGAGCACCACCGGTGGCAGGTGGCCCGCATTGCAGTAATTCAATACGCGTGTACGCGTGGAGTATGTGCCCAGGAACAGCGTCGCGTATTTCTCCGCCGGCGTGCTGCGGTAGAGCTGGCGGTTCAGCAGCGACATCAGGCGCGACGGCGAGAGATCGCCGTTCGTATAAGCCAGCGAAGTGCCGGTGTAGGAACCGGCGGCGGCCGTCGCCATCTGCGGGGTGACAGCGGCTTCCAGGCTGTAGGCGCGGACCGCGGAATGAATGGTCGCCATCAGCAGCGCCGCCGAGATTCCCTTCCCGCTCACGTCGCCGGCTGCAATCGCAACCTTGCCTTGTTCGAAGGGCAGAAAATCATAGTAGTCGCCACTGACCGTACGGGCCGGTCGACAGATGCCGTACATATCGAGCCCGGGGACTTCGTGCGTATGCGTCGGAAAGAGCTGAGCCTGGACTTCCTGCGCGATCACCAGCTCATTCTCCAGCCGCTGCTTTTCCTTCTGTTCGGCAAGGAGCCGCTCGAGGGAAGCGGTCATGGAATTAAAGGAGCGTTCCAGCGCGCCCATCTGGTCGTCGCGTCGGACGTCGATGCGGTGCGACAGGTCGCCGCGGTTGACGCTCTCGGTGGCCACGTAGAGCTCGGCAATCGAACGCGTCATGGTGCGCGTCAGGCGCAGCCCGATAAATAACGCGAGCAGTTCGATGACGCCGAAGAAAATTGAGACGCCCGCCAGCACGGCGATGATGAGGTTGGTGGACTGGCCGACGGTTACGAACAACCGGTCATAGAGCAGCGACGGGCGCGTCAAGACGCCGAGCAGCGCGTTGTGCATCTGTCCGGTGCGCCAGTCGAGCACAGGAATGAGCGTGCCGCCAGTGACCACGCGATCCAGCATGGTGGACGGCGGAGGCAGCTTGCCGGCGTGCAACGTGTCGCTACGCTCGCCCGCCGTTCGCAGATCGACGGATTCGTTACCGACCGTAATCTGCGATTGATTCGAGTCGTTGCTCATCCGGAAGCCGGATGTTGGTTGTTTGGAATCCTTTTTGTTTTCCGTAAACAGTGTGAAACTAATCTCGCCAAGTCCGGCGCCGATCGTTCCCAGCGACTTGTTGTCGAGCGGAACACTGGAAATGAGGACGAGCTTCTCCTTGCCGGCGGCTTCGGCACTGGCGACCCGGAAGAACAGGCGATTGCCTTCGAGAACGATTCCACCCGCGGGAGCATCGGAGGGGGGCCGGGCGGCAGCACTCCCGCCGGATAGTGTCACCTGCTTGCCACGAAACCATGCCGTCAGCTCAGCCGGACGGCCGTTCGCATCGGTGGCTTCATAAGCGGACAGGAGGTCGGGAGAAAGGTCCGCTCCATGTTCCATCCGCGCCGCCAGTTGGTGCGTCGCGCGGTCGTTGAGAGTCTGGAGTGTCGAAATTTCTTTCTGGATATCCGACGTGGCGATGTAGGTAGCGAATTGCCAGCCGAACAGATACATGCTCAGCACGCCGATCAGAACCAGCAACACCACCGGTATGACGCCGATGAAAACGTAGGTGACGATCAGCCGGTTTCGCAGCCGCCACATGAGAACGCGACGGACATAGCGCGCGGCCACGAGGAGCGCGAGGATAACGGTCAATCCCGTGACGAACCGGAACCAGCCATCAAGCCCGGAGTCGCGGCCGAACAGCGCGACCACGCGAGCGACGGCAAAAAGAAAAACTGCGAGCGCGGCAAAATAGGCAGTCAATCGCTCCAGGCGCGTCAGCCGGGGCCATGCGAGCGCGAGCTTCTGGCGCGAATTTTGCAGGAAATTCGGCATCTCGTGAGCTTCGATGATAGCACCGGAAAAGGCGCTTTCCCTTCCCTCAAGTACGCGCCCAAGCGGGCCGAAGTTTCGTATCGGGACGCGAATCTCAGATCTCGGGATAGAAGTCGAAAAACGCTTCCAGGCTTGTCTTCAATTGCTTCTCGATTTCATTCTTACTGCCC
>JBOGLI010000209.1:0-16362 GCA_050746165.1 Terriglobales bacterium
GGATGAACTTGGTGATGGGCTCGATCTGCTTCCAGACATCTTCGTCGAGCTTGCCGTCCACCTTGATGGTGGCGTGGATTTTGCGGATGTTCAGCTTGTAGGCGGGGACGGTCTGCTCGGAAATGCCGCGAGGAACCTGCGCGGCTGCGCCTTGGCACAGCATCAGTGCAAGCATGAAGAATGCGAAAAAAGAGCGCATGGCGGCCGAGTCGCGGAGATGTAGAAGGATACACCGAGCAGCAGCTAAGGCCTAGTATTTACAATTGTTAACGAACTTTTCACCGGCGCATCGGTTTATCCAGTGCGAGACTGGTGCTACATCTCTGACCGGGTGCGGACTTAATGAAAAAAATCGTTTTTGCCCTTCTGTTGATCTTCGGCCTGTACTCGTTCGCGCAAAGCAGCACTCCACCCGCGCAGGGTGAGCGACCGCAGGGCGAACAGCGTCGCGGCGGCGGCATGCGCATGGGCCGCGGAGTGGGCGGCACGATCCAGTCCATCACAGGAGACACGATTACGTTGACCGCGCGCGACGGCGCTACCGTCACGGTAAAGACCACGGCGGATACTCGCTTCACACGCGAAGGGCAGCCAGCGAAGCTCAGTGATTTCAAGGTTGGCGATCGCATCATGATTGGCGGCGTATCCAACTCCGAAAATAACTGGACCGCCGACTTCGTCGGGTCGGGCATGATGCGGCGCGGCCAAGGCGACGGCCAGGGACAAAGCCAGGGTCAGGATCGCGCGGCGATGACGGAGCGCATGCGCGAGGGCCTGGGCAAAGAGTTCGTCGCGGGCGAGGTGAAGTCGATTGACGGCACCACGCTGGTTGTCCACGCGCCCGATGGCAAGGACTACACGGCGCAGGTGGACGAGAACACGTCCTTCCGTCGCGGCCGTGACAGCATCACCTTTCCTGAAATCAAGGTTGGCGACCGCGTGATGGGGCGCGGCAAGGTCAATGCCAACGGCGTATTCGTCTTCGAGAACCTGAATGCCGGCGGATTTGGTGGCGGTGGCGATCGTCGCGAAATGCCGCCTGCCGCGCAGCCGAAGCAGTAACGTTCATGAAGAAACTCGCCACGATTGCCGCGCTTTCGTTAGCACTATCATGCGCCTCGATTTCCGCCCGCGCGCAGACTGAGGCCATCCCGGCTGAGGGCAGCCGAGACCACACCTGCGACGTCGCGGGAAAAATCGTCTCCGGAGGAGTGCCCCTGCCGGGCGTGGCCGTCTCGGCGGCGAATTCGCTGACCGGGAAAAAAGTTTCGACCACGACCAACGTTGACGGGTCGTACACGCTCGCGTTTCCGGGCAACGGCCGTTATGTGCTGCGCGCGGAGCTCGCCGGATTCGCGGCGACAACGTCGGAAGTGGTGATCAACACTGCGAATTGCCATCCGCGGAGCGACCTGCAACTGACGCTCGCCTCGCGCGTCCAACAGCAGGAACAACGCGATCAGGTGGCGACGGCTCCAAATCCGCAACAGCGCGGCGGACAGCGCGCCGCGAATGCGGACGGATTCCAGGACGTCTCGGTTTCCGCCGATAGCGAGGCATTGGCGTCGCTGGGGAACTCGACGGATAACGCGCCGGCGAGTGGCGATGCGGGCACGATGTCGCAAATCAATCCCGACGCGGCGACGGAGTCGGTGGCCGTCTCCGGCGCTGCCGGGCAGACGAACGATTTCATGTTCGGCGGCAACAACGCGGACATGCAGAACCGGATTGACGACCTGCGCGAGCGCGCGCGCAACGGCGAAACGGTCGGCGGCCAGGAAATGCGCGGCGTGCCCGGCATGGACGGCGGAGGACCTGGTGGCGGATTCGGCGGCCGTGGCGGGGGCGGTGGCGGCGGCCGGCAGATGATCATGATCGGCGGTCGAGGCGGGCGTAGCCGGTTCGACATCAACAAGCCGCACGGCAATCTTTTTTATTCCGCCTCGGATTCCGCGCTCGATGCGGCGCCCTATGCGCTCAACGGCCCTTCGAGCAAGCCGCAGTACATGCAGCAGCGCTTCGGCGCCAGCATCGGTGGGCCGCTCAACATTCCGCACATCTATAACGGCGGGAGCAAGACGTTCGTCTTCGTGAATTACACGGGAAACCGCTCGGACAATCCGTTCGACGTTTTTTCGACGGTCCCGACGCAGGCACAGCGCAACGGAGATTTTTCCGGCACGCTGGTGCGCAACGGCCCCAACGCCGGACAGCCCGTGGTGGTGCGCAATCCGCTGACCGGTCAGCCATTCGCGAACGGCCAGATCGACCCGGCGATGATCAATCCGGCAGCGGCCGGGTTGCTGCAATACATTCCGCTGCCGAACCTGCCCGGCAACACGCAGAATTTTCATTTCGTTACCGCCAACAACAACAGCAACGACAACCTGAACATCCGCCTGATGCACAACTTCGGCGCGGCGGGCGGCCCGTTCGGCGGCGGGCGCTTTGGCGGAGGCGGTGGCGGCCGCGGCGGCAAGCGCAACAACATCAATTTTGGTTTCAACTGGCGGCGCGCCAGCTCGAATTCGAGCAACGCATTTCCGAGCGTCAACGGACATTCCACCTCGACCGGCTACAACGTACCGGTGGGTTGGGTCTTCGGCAAGGGCCGCTTCACCAACAATCTGCGCTTCACCTGGAATCGCAGCCAGAACAACAGCAGCAACGAATACGCGTACCTGACCGATATCGCCAGCCAACTCGGCATTACCGGCGTATCGCAAAATGCATTCGATTACGGCCTGCCTACACTTTCATTCACGAATTTCAGCTCACTGCGTGACATCACGCCGCAAGCGCGCCAGAACCAGACTTTTGCCTGGACGGACATGATGAACTGGCGCCGCGGCAAACATACGTTCCGCTGGGGCGGTGATTTCCGGCGGATTTATCTGGACACGCATACCGACCGGAATCCGAACGGCAGCTTCATCTTCACCGGGCTCTACACGGGATTGGATTTTGCCGACTTCCTGCTGGGCGACGCGCAACAGGCGGCAGTGCAGTACGGCAGTGGGAGCTATCATTTCGCGCAGAATTCGTGGGACCTGTTTTTCGAAGACAACTGGCGCGTTCGGTCGAACGTCACGCTGACCCTCGGCCTGCGCTACGAGTACGTTTCGCCGTACACGGAGCGCGACGGGCGCATGGTGAACCTCGATGTCGCGCCGGGATTCACCGCGGCGGTTCCGGTGCTCCCGGGTCAGACAGGACCGTACACGGGGGTTTTCCCGGCGACGCTTGTGAACCCCGATCGCAATAATTTCATGCCGCGCATCGGCATTGCGTGGAAGCCGATGGCGAAGACGGTGGTGCGCGCCGGATACGGCATCGGCTACAACACAACCGCGTATTCCGGGATGGTGCAGAACCTGGCCTTCCAACCGCCGTTCACGTTTACCGAAACCAACATCGGATCGTTCGCCGCGCCGCTGCCGCTGCAAAGCGCGTTCCCCACGCTGACCAACGTGGTGACGAATAACTACGCGGTGGACCGCAATTTTCGCGTCGGCTACGTGCAGATGTGGAACCTGAACGTACAACGCGAACTGACGCGCTCGCTCGTCCTGCAGGTGGATTACAGCGGTTCCAAGGGCACGCACCTCGATTTGCAACGCGCGCCCAACCGCCTGCCCAACGGCGGGCTGCGCATTCCCGGCGTGCAGGCGTTCACCTTCGAGGACTCGGTCGCCGATTCGATCATGCACTCCGGCCGCGTGCAGTTGAACAAGCGCATGTCGCACGGGCTGTCGCTCGGCGCGAGCTATACGTTCTCGAAGTCAATCGACAACGCGACCTCGATCGGCGGCAGCACTACCGGGACGGTCGCGCAGAACGACCAGGACCTCGCCGCCGAGCGTGGCCTCTCCAGCTTCGACCAGCCGCACCGCGTCAGCGTTAATTACTCTTACCAATTACCGTTCGGCGAAAACCGCGAGTGGCTGAGGAACGGAACGATGGCGTCGCACGTCCTCGGAGACTGGCAGTGGACAGGCACTTTCAGCTTTGCCTCAGGGACGCCGTACACCGCGCGCATTCTGGGCGCCGTCAGCGACGTTGCCAGCGGCGTGAACGGCGCTTTGCGCGCCGACACCACCGGCCAGCCGATTGGACTCGCCAACCCGACGATCCAGGAGTTCTTTAATACGGCGGCGTTCATCGCGCCACCGCCCGGACAATATGGCGATGCCGGACGCAATACCATTCGTGGCCCGCATACCACGTCGTTCAACATGAGCTTGAGCAAGACCATTCAGTTGGGCGATGTACGCGGGCTCGACCTGCGGATTGAGGCCAACAACGTCTTCAACATGCCGCAGTACGGCGCGATCGACACCAACGTTAACTCGCGCACGTTTGGGCAGGTGCTATCGATGGGCAGCATGCGCAAGCTGCAATTGTTGGCGCGCTTTCATTTCTAAATCATGCTGAACCGATTTATCGCCGCCGTCCTGATCACCGCCATCGCGGTCCCGCCGTTGCTCGCGCAACAGGCCAAGCCAGCGCAGCAGAAGCTGCCGTCGCAGACGCTCTACCGGTTCAAGGCGGAATCCGAACTTGTGCTGGTCAACGTCATCGCGCGCGATAAGGACGGCAATCCCGTCCGCAACCTCACCAAGGACGACTTCACCGTCATGGAAGACGGGAAGCCGCAGAAGGTGCAGTCGTTCGATCTCGAGCAGACTGACCTGACTCCGGTCGCCACTCCCGTGCAAGCGGTGCTGGCCGCGCCCAAGGCCAACGAGCCCGCGCCCGCCGCCCTGCCAGAGAAGCTTGACCTGCGCGACCGTCGGCTGGTCGTGCTGTTTTTCGATCTCAGCTCGATGCAGCCCGACGACATCGATCGCGCCGTCGAGGCGGGGCAGAAATTCGTCAACCAGCAGATGACGGCGTCCGACCTGGTCGGCGTCATCTCACTCGGCAGTTCGCTGGTGGTCAACCAGGATTTCACCTCCGACCGCGCGCAGCTCGATAAAGTCCTCGCAGCTCTTAGCCCCACGACGGGCGCTGGTTTCGAGGCGGGAAGCACGGGGGATACCGAGGACACGCCCGACACCGGCCAGGACTTTACCGCCGACGATAGCGAGTACAACGTCTTCAACACCGACCGGCGGCTCGAGGCGCTCCAGGCGGTGGCGGAATCGCTGTCGCGCATCGAGCAGAAAAAATCAATCGTGTACTTCAGCAGCGGCCTCGACGGCACCGGCGCCGAGAACCAGGCGCAGTTGCGCAACGCCGTGAATCGCGCGATCCAGAGCAACGTCGCGATTTATCCAATGGACATGCGCGGCTTGCAAGCGGTGATTCCGGGCGGCAGCGCGACGCAGGCCAGCCTGCGCGGCACCGGATCTTATTCCGGACGCGCGCAGGAGAGCGCGTTCAACTCGCAGTTCTCGTCGCAGGAGACGCTGGTGACGCTGGCGGAGGACACCGGCGGCCGCGCGTTCCTCGACACCAACGATTTCAATTCGGTCTTCAAGCGCGTGGAGGAAGACACGGCGACGTACTACGTGCTCGGCTATCGCAGCAGCAATCCGCTGCGCGACGGCCGTTACCGGCACATCACCGTCAAGACGCGCGTTCCCGGGCTGAAGCTGGAATTCCGGCATGGTTACTACGCGCCGCGCGATTTCCTGCACTCCGGCCACGAAGATCGCGAACAGATGCTGGTGGATGAGTTGAGTTCCGACCTGCCCTCCACCGATCTCGACGTGTATCTCTCGGCGGCGTACTTCCGCACTTCGGATAACCGTTTCTGGGTGCCGGTGACGCTGGTCGTGCCGGGTTCGCAGATCCCATTCGTCAAGGGCGGCGACAAGGACAAGGCCACGCTCGACATCATCGGCGTGGTGCGCGATGAATTGAAGCGCCCGGTCGGAAACATCCGCGACACGGTGAAGCTCAACCTCGATGAATCGCAGGAGGTCCGCCGCAAGAACGTGCAGTACGAGACCGGGTTCTCGCTGCCGTCCGGTAACTACCACCTGAAATTCGTGCTGCGCGAAAACCAGACCGGCCAGGTTGGCTCGTTCGAGACCGACATCAACGTTCCCGACATGAAGAAGTCGCCGCTGCGGGTCAGCAGCGTGCTGCTCGCGTCGCAAATCCAGGCGGCGCCGAAAAAGAAAACCGAAAACATCCTGGTGCACGACGGCAAGGAGATTGTTCCCAACGTGACGCACGTCTTCGCCGCCAACCAGCAGCTCTATTTTTACTACGAGGTGTATGAGCCGAAGGCCGACAAGCAGAACATCCATCTGCTGACCAGCATCGAGTTCCTGCGCGGAAAAACGAAAGTGTACGAGACGCCGGTCGTCGAGGCGAAGCAGTTGACCGCGCCCAATCGCAAGGCGGCGATCTTCCAACTCGATGTACCCGCCTCGCAGCTCAAGCCCGGTTATTACACGTGCCAGGTAAACGTGATCGACGATGCGGCGGGAACCTTCGCGTTTCCACGAGTCGCGCTGCTGGTGCGGAACGCGCCAACTCCGACAGCTACCCCAAACAAAGCACCCGGGGACTAGACACAGAGGACGCGGAGGACACAGAGGAATTGATTTCTAAAAAAAGCTAAAGCCTCACGCTTCCGGCGAGCGGCACGACTCAAAATCTGACCGGTGCCCATATCCATTATTTCTAAAATACTCTGCGTCCCCTGCGTCCTCCGCGTCAAAGCTCAGGGTCACGTCATGTACTCGCCGTTGATGCGGACGTATTCCTCGGTGAGGTCGCAGGTCCAGAAGGTCGCCGACTTCTTGCCCTGGTTGAGCGCGACGCGTACATCGACCACGGAATCCTTCAAGTACGTGTGCACTTTCCGTTCGTCGAACTTGGCGCGCACGCCGTTCTTGCAAACGCGGTGCGGGCCGAACCAGATGTCCACCTTGTCGGGGTCGATCTCCACGCCCGAATAGCCGACGGCGGCGAGCACGCGCCCCCAGTTCGGGTCGGCGCCAGCGAATGCGGTCTTCACCAGCGGCGAGTTCGCGATGGCGCGGGCGACCTGCTCGGCGTCCTGCTCGCGCCGCGCCGATTCGATCGTCAGGTTGATGACGTGGCGCACGCCTTCCGCGTCGGCGACGATCTGTCGCGCCAGCGAGCCGCAGACCTCATCGAGCGCCGCCTGGAACTGCTTGCGGCCGTCCTTCACGCGCGCACCCGAGGCCCCGCTCGCCAGCAAGAGCACCGTGTCGTTCGTCGATGTATCGCCATCGACGCTGATGCGATTGAAGGTGGTGGCCACCGCTTCGCGCAGCGCCTGGTCCAACTGCTTGGCGCTCGCTTCGGCGTCGGTAAACAAATAGACCAGCATGGTCGCGAGCCGCGGATGGATCATGCCCGCGCCCTTCGCCATCCCGAGCACGGTCACGTCGTGGTCACCGATGCGCACCCGCGTGGACGCGGTCTTCATGCGCGTGTCGGTGGTCATGATCGAACGGGCGAAGCGGCGGACGCTGTCGGCGTCCGTCCCACAACCGGCGATCACCTGTGGCACTGCTTTCGCCAGCTTCTCCGCCGGAAGCGGGACGCCGATGACGCCCGTGGATGACGGAAACACTACGCGCTCCTTGCATCCGAGAACCTTCGCCACCGCACGGCAGACCTGCTCGCAGGCATGGATGCCGTCCTTGCCGGTGGCGCAATTCGCGTTACCGGAATTGACGATGAGGGCGCGCACGCGCCCGCCGGTCTTCTCCAGGTTGCGCTTGTCGACCAGAAGAGGCGCCGCGGTGACGCGGTTCGAGGTGAACATCGCCGCAGCTGTCGCACCCTCGGCGCATTCCGCGAAGGCGAGGTCGGGCGATCCGGAGGCTTTGACGCCGGCCGTCCCCGCGCCGAAGCGGAAGCCGCGCGGGACCGCCAGTTCCTGCTCTTGCATGTATCTATCCTTGGATGTTGGACGGTCTAAACTAGAAGTTAATCAGCACGGGCCGCTCGACCACTTCTTCCTGCTCGGCATCGTATGCGGCCACGCCGCCGTAAACCATGGCGATCTCGTCGCAGCCGTTGCGGAAGCGCGGACAGAGCTGGCAGTCCTTAAAGATCTTGTCGGGCAGCATGGCGTGCGGCACTTCGACGAATCCCAGCTTGCCGAAAAACAGCGGCGCGCGGGTGAAGAGGCATACTTGCGAGACCTTGTGCGATTGGGATTCTTCCAGCAGCGCCGCAATCAGCTTGCTCCCCGCGCCCTGTCCCTGCGCCGCTTTTACGACGGCGATCGAGCGCACCTCGGCCAGGTGCGGGCCGTAGAGGTGCAGCGCGCCGCAGCCGACGATCTCGCCATTGCGCTCGACGACCGTGAAGTCGCGCACATTTTCCGCGAGCTCGCTGAGCGTGCGCGGCAGGAGTGTGCCCTCGCGTGAATAGGCGACGATCAGCGAATGGATCGCGGCCACATCCGGCAGGATGGCCTTGCGCGTCCGAATTTCAGCCCGAGGTGTCATCCGACCAGCGCCGTCCCCATTTGAATTTTGCCGCTCTCCAATTGCCGTAGCGCCTCGGCGTCGGCGCCCGGGAGAATATGCACCGAGTTGACGCCGCCGGCCAGGGCGCGCTCGCACGCGTTCAGCTTGGGAAGCATGCCGCCGCTGATCACGCCGTCCTGGCGCAGCTTCGAGACCGCCGCGCTGTCGAGAAGCGCGATCACATTTCTGTCCGCGTCCCAAACGCCATTAACGTCGGTGAGAAAGACCAGCCGGTCGGCACCGAGCGCGGCCGCGCAGGCCGACGCCATCTCATCGGCATTAACGTTGTAGTATTCGCCGTCCTCGCCGAGCGCAAGACTGGCGATCACCGGCACCGCGCCCGCCTTCCAGACCGCGCCTAGTGGCGCCGGATTCACCGACGTAATCTCGCCGACAAAGCCGAGATCGACGCCCTTCTTCTTCTTCGCGCGAAACGCGAGGCCATCGCCGCCGCACATGCCGAACGCCGGCTGCCCGATCATGGCCAGCGCCGCGACCAGCCGCTTGTTGACGCCGCCGGCCAGCACCATGAGGGCGAAATCGCGCGTCTCCGCGTCAGTGACGCGCAAGCCGCCAACGAACTGGCTCTCTTTGCCGACGCGCTTCAGCAGGCGAGTAAGTTCGCCGCCGCCACCATGCACCACCGCGACTTGATTTCCCTGCGCGACCAGCGAAGCGATCGTCGCCGCGCACTGCTCGACGACCTCGCGGCGGTCCAGCAGCGCGCCTCCGATCTTGACTACGATCTTCAATTCAATGCTCCTGCGAAGCCGCGTTGCGTCGCACCCACCGCCATCGCGGGGTAGGCATGGCGCGAATACCGCTCCTGCGCCGAGGCGATCAAGCCCTCGGTTTCGCTCCAGCCGTACATCAGGTTCATGTTCTGGACCGCCTGTCCTGCCGCACCCTTCAGCAGGTTATCGATGCATGAGACGAGCATGACACGCTGGCGGTCGGGCGCAAGTACCCAGCCGATGTCACAGAAATTCGTGTGCTGCACATCTTTGATCTCCGGCAAACGCGGCGGCGTCAGGATGCGCACGAACGCCGAGTTGCCGTAGAAATCGCGCAGGCAGTCTTCAATGGCGCCGTTCGTCGCCGGCTGGCGCAGGTTTACGTAAATGCTCGACAGGATGCCGCGCCGGATCGGCAGCAGGTGCGTGCTGAATACCAGCTCGCCGGAGTGCAGGTCCAACTGCTCCAGGATCTCTCCCGTGTGGCGATGGGTGAAAGCCGCATACGCGCGGAAGTTTTCCGCCGTCTCGACGAAGTGCGTCGCCTGCGTCGCCTTCTTGCCCGCGCCGCTCACGCCCGACTTCGAATCGCAAATGATGCCGCGCGTTGCGTCCAGCAACCCGGCTTTGATCAGCGGCGCCAATGCGAGAATCACCGAGGTCGGATAGCAGCCGGGATTTGCCACAAGTTGCGCGTCCAGCAAACGGCCGCCGTTCAACTCGGGGATTCCATACACCGCGCGCGAGGTCAGTTCCAGCGCCTCAGGGGATTGCACGTCATCGAAGCCGTACACCCCGGCATGCTCCGGCGCCTGCAGACGCCATGCGCCGCTCAGGTCGATGACGCGGAGCCCGTGTTGCACGGCGATCGGCGCCCAGGCGCGCGAAACTTCATGGGGCGTGGCGAGGAACAGCAGGTCCACGCCATGCTTGTGCAGCGTGCTCCAGGAGAACGGGTGCACCGTGACCGGCGATCCGTCCACCGGCGACGCGATCTCGCCCGCCTCTTCGCCCTCGCGCGCGAGCAACAGCGGCGCGTTCAGGCGCGGATGCTGAAAGAGAATTCTGGCCAGTTCCTGGCCCGCGTACCCGCTCGCTCCAACGATCGCCGTTTGCAGTTCCCTGTTCATCTCGACACCCACTCTCCGATGATCTTGCGTAACCGCTGCGAACTCTTGCCCGAGGGCGTCACCAGGACCAGCAGGTCCGTGGAGGCCACCGCGCAGAGCACCTCGGGCCACTCCTTCTCGACCTTCGAGGCCAGGCGGCGGGCGCGTCCGCGCTCGGTGCGCAGCAGCAGCAGGTGCTGCGCCTGGCGCAGCTCCAGTACCGACTCGCGCACCAGCAGGGGCAAGGCCGTGCGTGCCGGTCTCCGGCAAGTAGTAACCCCGCTCACAGCATAATTATTCATCACATGCATAATTATTCACTTTCCTCCGCGGGTGTCAACCCAAATCGGGAATAGCTGGCTGGCACGTATAATCGTCCGCATCCCGGTGTTTGCCGGGCCCCAGGAGACGATCATGCGCAAGCTGCTGTTACTGCTCTCAATTCTCATGTTTACGATCGCGGCCGCCGCACAATCCGCGCCTACGCCCTGCTCCGCCATCAAGCCCGACGCGGCAAAGATGAAGAAGCCGAGCCCGCCCGCGTGCACCGACATTCAGTTCACCGGCGGGAAGCGCGTCGTCATCCAGTACAGCCAGCCGAAGATCAACGACCCACAAACGGGAAAAGTGCGGAAAGTCTATGGAGGCCTGGTCCCCTGGGGAGAGCCGTGGCGCGCCGGCGCCAACGAAGCGACCTCGCTGGTCACCGACACCGACCTGACCATCGGCGGCACCAAGGTCCCGGCCGGTTCCTACACGCTGTATATCCAGGCGGAGGAAAACGGCCCGTGGAAGCTGATCGTCAACAAGACCACCGGCCAGTGGGGCATTCCCTATCCGGGCGAGGCGTCGGACCTGGCGCGCATCGACATGAAGACCTCGCAGCTTCCCAAGACTGTCGAGCGGCTGACGATGTCGTTGGAAAAGAAGTCGGGGAACGCTGCGGTCCTGAACGTCGATTGGGAGAACACGCGGGCGTCGGTGCCGGTTTCCGCGACCGGGGATTAGACACAACCGGGGATTAGACACAGAGGACACAGGGGACGCAGGGGTTTTCATTCCTTGCGCCTTCAGCGATCTTTGGGAACTCCGACATACTGGTGCCGCCTGGTGCCGCACCAACGATAAAAAATTAAGTTCCCCTGTGTCCTCTGCGTCCTCTGTGGCAATTCCCGGTGATTGAGCGCCAAGAATCCTTGCAAGCTCGACGCGCCCGTTCGTTCTAATAGTGCATGCATCGGGCGGCCGGCAAAACTTCCGCAGCGCGCGTCGTGGCAATCTGCTACGATTCGCCCGTCTGCACCATGGGCCAGGCACAGGCAGCCGCGCCGTTCGATTCGCTCGTCGCCGAGCTGTACGACCGTAGCGGCGGGGCGCGCTTCGGGCTGTCGCGCGCCGACTTCGCCGCCGCACTCGATCGCATCCTCGCCAAGCACCAGCCGGATGCAGAAATCCAAAAACGCTCCGACTTTCTGCGCCGCCTGCGCGTGGAGGAGCTCGCCCTCGCGCTGGCCTGCGCCGCCGGATCCGAGAAAGCCTGGGAAGAGTTCCTCACCCGCTACCGTGAGCGCCTGTTCGATGCCGGCCGAGCCATTGCCCGCGATGATGTCATCGGGCGCGAGCTTGCCGAGTCCCTCTACGCCAACCTTTACGCCTCGTCGTCGCGCGATGGGCAGCGCGTTTCCAAGCTCACGTACTACTACGGGCTGGGTTCGTTGGAAGGCTGGTTGCGGACGGTGCTGGCGCAGGAGTATGTGGATCGATACCGGTCGCAGCGCCACACGGTGAGCCTGGAAGAGCAGGAGGAGGCGGGAGCGCAGTTCGCCGCGACCGAGCCGGCGCCGCAGCCCGCGCCTGACTCCCGGCTCGATGACGCCACCGACGCGGCGCTCGCTTCGATATCGGCGGAAGAGCGGTATATTCTCGCCGCGTATTTTCTCGACGGGCGCACGCTGGCCGAGATCGGGCGCACGTTGGGCGTGCACGAATCCACCATCAGCCGGAAACTGGACCGTGCCACCGCGGCGGTCCGCAAGAAGATCATGCAGGAACTGCTGGCGCGCGGCATGGACCGCCGCCAGGCAGAGGAAGCGCTGGAGACCGACGTTCGCGATGTGCGCGTGGATGTGCGCGCACGCCTGGCGCAAGATCGCGCTCGTCCGGCGTTCCAAGGAGGCAAGGGACAAGAGCAGTGACGAACTTACCTCAATCCGTGCGCCGGCGGCTCGATGCGAAGACGTCGAGTGATCATCCCGATGCCGGCCTGCTGACCGCGTTCGCCGAGCAGGCGCTGGACGTGTCTGAGCGCGAGCGAGTCCTGCTCCATCTGGCTACCTGCGCAGCATGCCGCGAAGTGGTTGCGCTGGCCGCACCGGAAGCGCCGCCTGAGGAGGTAACGCCGCTGGCGCCCGCGTGGTTTCGCTGGCCGTTGTTGCGCTGGGCGGCGGTTGCGGCGACGGCGGTAATCGTGTGGGCCGCGGTTGCGGTGCTCGTGCCGCGTACGTCGGTCCGCGACGTGTCCGTCCCCGCTCCTTCGTGATTGAAGGTGGAAAGCGAGCAGCATTCCGCGTCGGCGATACCGGAAGCGCAAGTGCAAGTCGCGCCGCCGCCGAGGTCAATGAAGAGCAGAGAAGTTGCCCGCTCGCAGGCACCGGTCGCGCCGCCCGCCTCGAATGCTCCGCGTCAGGAGATGGCCCGCGATGAGCAGCTAGATAAGACGGATAACCTCGCCGTCCACGGGACAGTTGGGAAATTGCAGACCGCTCCAGCGCCCGCAGCCAATGCGGTTGAATTCGCGAAGGCGCTCCCGCCACCGCCCGCCGCTGCCACCGCCAAGAAATCGGAGAGCGCGCAAGCGAACGAAGCAGGCGCATTGGTCGCTGGAGTCCCCGCTGAGTCGAAGCGCAAAGCCAGCGTGGCGGATATGGCCGCGAGAGCGCAAACCGTCGGTGGCCCGCTCGGGAAGGACAGTCACGGCGCTCTGATTGCGGGCACGATCACCGACCCCTCCGGTGCGGTGGTCCCGAATGCGGTGGTGAAAATCACCAATGCACAGACCAAGGATTCGACGGACGTGCGAACGGACTCCACCGGCACGTATCGCGCGCCGGTGACGCCGGGCGTGTATTCCGTCGAAGCGAGTTCGCCGGGCATGCAGCCGGTCAGGGAAAAAGAAATCACCATCGACGGGATGGTCGCGCAGAACTTCACGCTGCATCCGGGCGCGGCCGCGGAGACCGTCGAGGTGACCAGCGAGGCGACAGCTTTACCGGCTCCGCCTCCCCCACCTCTGCCGCAGGCCGAGCGAAAAGCGGTGATCGCGGCGCCGGGCGCGGGACTCGCCGGCGGTACAACGGCTGAGTTGAGCCAGACCTACAAGGGCTGGCTGGCGACTCCGCGCTGGCGGGTTACGCCAGAGGGCGGGCTCGAACATTCGGTGGACGGAAATTCCTGGACCAAGCCCGACGCGGCTCCTGCCGGCGTCTTGCGCGCGGTCGCGGCCATCGACAGCCATGTGTGGGCGGGCGGCGAAGGCGGCGCGCTCTTCCACAGCTCCGACGGTGGGCGCACCTGGACGCGGGTGCGGATCGGCAAGAAGGACGCGCCCCTTTCCGATGCGATCACCGCAATCGCCATCCCAAACGCCAATTCGGTGCTGGTAAGCACGGCTGCGGGCGAGCAGTGGTCGAGCACGAATGGAGGGCGTACATGGCGTCTGCAAAGCGCCCGGCATTGATCGCCCGGTTGACAAATTCTCTACATCACGTATGCTTGTGACGTAATGATTTCGCTGACCCATCGCCATCACCATCATCACCACGGCGACAAAGTGTCAGCGGAGGTTTGCTCCTAGAGCTAAAACCTAATCAAGATTCAAGGCCCGCTGACACAAAAGTCAGCGGGCTTTTTGCTTTTGCGAGGAAAAAATGACTGCTATCGATTTCGACAAAATGCAGGGCCTGGCGCCGGCGATCGTACAGGACGACGCCACTGGCGAGGTCCTGATGCTCGGCTTCATGAACCGCGACGCCTTTCAGCGCACGCTCGACTCCGGGTACGTCACCTTTTACAGCCGCACCCGCAACCAGCTCTGGACCAAGGGCGAGACCTCCGGCAATCGCCTCCAGGTCGTATCGCTCTCGACGGATTGCGACCAGGACACCGTGCTGGCGCGGGTCCGCGTCGAGGGTGAGGGCGTGGTCTGCCACGAGGGCACGCGCTCCTGCTTCACGCGGCCCATCGTTTCTGACATTGAATCCGGGGGGGCGCGATGAAGCTCCGGCTCGGCATTCCCAAAGGCAGCCTGCAGGAGGCAACGCTGGCGTTATTCGCCCGCGCCGGCTTCAACATCTATCCGAACGGCCGTTCCTACTCGGCGACCACCGACGATCCCGAGATCGAGTGCATGCTGATCCGGGCGCAGGAGATGGCGCGCTACGTGGAGCATGGCGTTCTTGATGCCGGCCTCACCGGCTACGACTGGGTGCTGGAGAGCGGCCTGTCGGTGGTGACCGTCGCCGACCTCATCTATGCCAAGCAAAGCCGCGGGCGCAAGGTGAAGTGGGTGCTCGCCGTCCCCGAGGACTCGCCGTACAAAAAGCCTGAGGACCTCTCCGGATGCATCGTCGCTACGGAACTGGTGCAGGTGACGCGCAACTACTTCGAGTCGCGTAACATTCCCGTTAAAGTCGAGTTCTCCTGGGGCGCGACCGAGGTGAAGCCACCGACGCTCGCCGACGCTATCGTCGAGGTCACCGAGACCGGCAGCTCGCTGCGCGCCAACCGTCTGCGCATCATCGAGACCGTCCTTGAATCCAACACGCAGTTCATCGCCAATAACGACGCGTGGCAGGACGAGGTTCGCCGGCAGAAGATCCAGAACATCGCGCTCATGCTTTGCGGAGCGATTGCAGCGCAGGGACGGGTCGGGCTGATGCTCAACGTGCAGAAATCCGACCTCGCGAATGTCCTTGCCGTGTTGCCGGCGCTGAAGCGGCCGACGATCTCGGCGCTCTCCGACGACGAGTGGGTGGCCGTCAATACGATCCTAGAGGAAGACGTAGTGCGTGACGTCATCCCGCGGCTGAAGGCCGCGAACGCGCAGGGGATCGTCGAATATCCGCTCAATAAGGTGGTGGTGTAATGCGCATCGTCAAGGGCAAGAAGGCCACGGTTGAAGTCGAGCGGCTCGCCGCGCGCAGCGCCGCCGTCGACAAGGCGGCAGAATCGACTGCACGCACCATCATTGCCGCCGTTCGCAAGGGTGGCGACCGCGCGCTCCTAACTTACGCACGCAAGCTGGATAGCGTCGGCGCGCAGCCTCTGCGCGTGTCGCCGGCGGAAATGCAGCATGCGCTGAGTTCCGTTTCGCCCGATTTCCGACGTGCTCTCGAAAGCGCGGCGGCTAACATTCGCCGATTTTGCGAATGGCAGAAGCCGCAGGAATTCCGCCGCGAAATGCAGCCGGGGATCAGCGTTGGACAGGTGGTGCGGCCGCTTGCGTCGGTCGGCTGCTACGTGCCGGGAGGACGCTATCCTCTTCCCTCTTCGCTGCTGATGACGGTCATTCCAGCGCAGGTGGCGGGCGTGCCGCGCATCGCGGTGGCGTCGCCGCGTCCTGCAGCCGAGACGCTGGCAGCCGCGGCGATTCTCGGCGTCACCGAGTTTTACCGCATCGGTGGCGCGCAGGCGATCGCAGCGCTCGCGTACGGCACGGATTCACTTCCGCGGGTGGACAAGATCGTCGGCCCGGGGAATAAATTCGTGACCGCCGCAAAAAAGCTAGTCGCGTTCGATTGCTCCATCGACTTTCTCGCCGGTCCGACCGAGGTCCTGATCGTCAGCGATACGGGCGAGCCGGAGTTCATCGCCGCGGACCTGGTCGCGCAGGCCGAGCACGATCCCGATGCGTGTTCGCTGTTTGTAACCTCCGCAACGGAACTGGCGCGTGAAGTAAAAGAACAGGTGGCGCGGCTTTCGTTCGGCAACAGCACGGCGCGCCAGTCGCTCGAAGGCAATGGTCTGATCCTGATCGCAGCCACGCACGCGCAG
>JBOGLI010000210.1:0-1130 GCA_050746165.1 Terriglobales bacterium
CGGGGCGGATGTGCTCGGGCGCATCGCCGAAGTGGTCGGCAGCGCACCGGAGGGTTTCCACGTTCATCCCAAGCTCAAGAAGCTGCTCGAGCAGCGGCGGGAGATGGGGCACGGCAAACGTCCGATCGATTACGGCATGGCCGAAGCGTTGGCATTCGGTTCCCTGCTGCTGGAAGACACGCCGATCCGGCTGAGCGGACAGGACACGCGCCGCGGCACGTTCAACCAGCGGCATGCATCGCTCATCGACATCGAGAACGAGAAGGTTTACATCCCGCTGCAACACGTGGCGGAAAAGCAGCCGTCGTTTGAGATCTACAACTCGTCGCTGTCGGAAGCGGCGGTGATGGGATTCGAGTACGGCTACAGCCGTGACTACCCGGAATCGCTGACGCTATGGGAGGCGCAGTTCGGGGACTTTGCCAACGGCGCGCAGATCATCATCGACCAGTTCATCGCCGCCGGCGAAGACAAGTGGGCGCTGCTGAGCGGGCTGGTGCTGCTGCTGCCGCATGGCTACGAAGGGCAGGGCCCGGAACACTCCAGCGCGCGCATCGAACGTTACCTGCAACTGGCGGCGCGCGACAATATCCAGATTTGCCAGCCGTCCAACGCGGCGCAGTACTTTCACCTGTTGCGGCGGCAGGCGTTGCGCAAATGGCGCAAGCCGCTGATCGTGTTCACGCCCAAGAGCATGCTGCGGCATCCGAATGCGTCGTCGGCTCTTGATGAATTCCAGCGGCCGCAGTTCCTCAACCTTGTGCCCGACAACGAGGTGAAAGACGCGCGCCGGATCCTGATCTGCACCGGCAAGATTGGACACGAACTGCGCGAAGAGCGAAAACGGCAGAAGGACTCATCCACTGCGATTCTTTTCCTGGACCAGATGTATCCCTTCCCCGAGCAGGAGATTGCTGCGGAACTCGCCCGTAATCCCAATGCGGAGGAGATCGTATGGGTGCAGGAGGAACCGGCGAACATGGGCGCGCTGTGGTTCGTCATGCCGCGGTTGCGGCGGCTGGCGCATGGAGTTCCGGTGCGGTCGGTGAAGCGGTCGGCGTCGGCGAGTCCGGCGACCGGTTCCGCCAAGGCGCACGAGCTGGAACAGAAGACGCTGCTTACCCTGGCAT
>JBOGLI010000211.1:0-2474 GCA_050746165.1 Terriglobales bacterium
ACAGGAATCAGTCTGTGTTCAGTCGCGTGCCCGCAGTGTCGGGGCGTGCCAACTGAATCACAACTTCGAGACGCCGAGCTAAGACGACGCATCGCGGAAAAGGTCGACACCGGTCGGCTGCCGTGCATGAATCCGAAGTCGATTTTTGGTGGATACGGATCGGGCCGACCATGTGCAGCCTGCGACCAGCCCGTGACGTCGACGGAGATCGAATACGAAATCGACACGGAGAGCGGTAGATTGACCTTTCACCTCGGCTGTCATGTGCTCTGGCAGATGGCATGCGAGACACGCAAGGGAGGGCGATAGCTACTGTGTGCCCGAGTGCCGAGGTTGCGCCGGTTACTCGGAAGCACGAGCGCGCCTCGATGGAAGCGCAAGTGCATCAGCGCGAGCCCACGTTCACCTAACGTTCGAGCGCCAAGCCGACGTACCGCGCCGCTCGCGGGCCTCCGGTCCATTGAGCAGGTCCGCGTCGATCAGCTCGCGCGCAGCGAGCCCTAGGACGCCGGCGCGGTCACGGCTGCGTGACGCGACTCGCTTTCAGCTCGGCGACCTCTCGCTTCAAGTCACGCAACTCTGCCGCCTGCTGCTGTACCTCGTTGAGAAGCATCGGCGCAAGCTCCTCGTAGCGGATTCCTTCAATGCGGCCGGACCCGCTCCGGATCACTAGCTCCGGATAGACCTTCGCCACCTCCTCAGCAATGAGGCCGTACTGGCGAACGCCCCGAGGATCGGTCTTGAGCTTGAAAGTAACCGGCCGAAGCTGATGCAGCTTCTCGGTGCTCGGCCCCATGGGTGCGACGGCTATCTTGTAGCGCTCCGAGGAAGCAAGAACGCCGAGCTGCCCCGTGGAGGAGATATACACGGCGCTACCCGTGACGCGGGCGCCGTTGATGCCGGCGACGTACGTCGCGGTCTGCTGACCCGGTGTTCCCAGACGAATAGACCCACTATCTGTGGCCGCACCTGCGTTGCCGATATCGATGTTGTAGCGGCTGCCACGCAAGAAATAGCCGGCATTGACTCCTACAGCGATATTGTTCGACCCCCCTTGGTTGGTGCCCAAGGCTTGATACCCTATGGCGGTGTTGTCCGTACCAGACACATTGCTATACATAGCGGATGATCCGACGGCGACGTTATCGTTACCGATATTGTTTGAATACAGAGCGTTCGTCCCTGCGGCCATGTTGTAGTTGCCGGACGAGTTCGAAAGAAGTGTATTCACACCGGTGCCAGTGTTGTAGCTGCCAGCGCCGTTGTTTGAAAGCGCGGCAAAGCCGGTCGCAGTGTTATTGTTACCGGATCCGTTATAGCGCATCGCCCAGTTGCCAGACGCGGTGTTGAACGACCCACTCGTGCTAAACGCCAGCGCCTCATTTCCAATCGCAGCGTTTGCGTTGCCGGTAACGTTAGAGAACAGCGCGAGAAGTCCGACGCCGGTGTTGCCCGAGCCCGACTGGTCGGCTTGGAGCGCCTGCGTTCCCACCGCGGTGTTCCCGCCGCAACAATCTCCTCCGCTCGGACCAGCATTCAGTGCGTTGTAACCGACAGCAGTGTTGTTGCAGACGTTCCCTCCCGCTTGAGCCATCGCGCCTGTCCCCATTGCAGTGTTAAGGCATAGGTCGCTTTGCACTACGTCCGGAGGCTGCTGACCGTGAGCCGGTCCGGGTGCCGCCGATAGCGCAGTGAGGGAGATGAGAGCAAACGTGTAGTAGCGAATCATTGGAGGACCCTTTCGCAAACCTGTAGCGGTCATTAGAATTGACCAGACGACTTGTTGTCCGCGCCGCCAGGAGCGGCCGCGGTTTGTTATGTAGAGAAGTATAGGCGCAAAGTTGGAACGCCATCCTAAGCATCCGATGGTGCGACGCGGTAGGGACAACGCCCAACGCCCAATTACGGAGAGGCGAAGCCCGTGATGGACTCGGCTGCCGTTGCGAACGGTTTGACGATGGTCGCTGCGCCGTTCTGATCACAGACTCCGCCGGCCGCGTCCCCAGGACCGCTCGGCTTGGCGCCGCTGGTCGATCCCCAATAGTTGTTGGCCGCCTGCAATACCACCGTGGGCACGGGGGGCGCAGGCGGGGCATGCCCAGCTACGACATCCAAGCTCTCTCCTACGGCGCCCATGTTCAACACCCCGCACTGAGCGCTTGTGCCGGGATTGTAATCATAGGGCTGACCGTAGCCGCCGAATGCTAGCGCCGGCCTGTTCCGATCGTTACCGAAGAAATTGTTGCCGTAGAAGGCGGCGTAGGGCGCAGGAGCTGACTGGTAGCTCGCCGCCTCGTCTATGGTGACCACGCCTGGCCCGGCGTTCCCGAAGGCGGAGTTGCGAAGGAACGGGACCACTTCCTCGAGGTAGAAGCCAAACTGGGAATTATCAGAGGCGATGTTATCAGTGATCTTTCCTGTTCTGGTGAGCGAAAAACCCACTCCGCTCTCCGCAGCCACATTGTGGACTATCG
>JBOGLI010000212.1:0-6468 GCA_050746165.1 Terriglobales bacterium
ATCCCTGGCTGGTCGAAGGTGACGCGCCGCACATCGCCGCGTGCGTAAAGGCCGAGGTTGAATCGCTTGGCGCTGGAGATGGAAAACACGTTGTGCGCGAGCGGGTCGCTATTGGCAAACTCAACGACCGTGCCCGCCTGGATGGCAAGCACGTGGGGAACGAAACGAAGGCTTCGCTGGTCGACGATCGCAACCCGATCGGGGGCGGAAATGGGCCCGTCGATGTCATCCACCGAGACCACAGCATTGCTGATGTCCAGCGTGGAATTGCTCGACCGGATCCTCCCCTCGATGGTTCCGGCACAAGCGCACCCGGCCCATATCAGGATGACTGCGGTTACAACGGCGGATTCGCGTACGAATCGCATCGGGCCCTTCTCCCCAGGTTGTGTTGTGCTTCGCCCGAATGAAATGCACGCGACGGGCCACGGGGGCGCAGGCGCGGAAACATGCCGCCCATTGCGCAGCTTCAACAACTTGCAGGTGTATTCGTGGAAGCGGACCGGTGCGCGAGCTTCCAATGTGTTTCGCGAGGGTAACAGTCTGAAAGCCGGTGTTACGTGGAGGAAACACCCGAAGCTTCCACGGGGACGGAAACGCGCATTTCTATCGCGAAGCGATGCATGAGTTCGTACATCGATTTCCGGCTGATTTGCGCTTCGCGGGCGGCGGCCGACACATTGCCGTTGTGCCGGCGCAGCAGCGATACCAGGTATTGCTTGCCCTGCACGTCGACCCATTGTTCCCGCGCCGCGCGATAGCCCACCCCGCCGGCTATTTCTTCGTTCGACCTTTGATGGAAGCTTTCCGGCAGATCACGCAAGCGGACGGCGTGCCCTTCGCACATGACGATCGCGCGCTCCAGCACGTTGCGCAATTCGCGGACATTCCCCGGCCAATCGTGCCGCTCCATTGCCTCCAAAGCATCAGGACTAATTTGCACCAGACCTTTGTTGGCGGCCTGGCAGAATTTGCGGATGAAGTGTTGGGTCAGGACCGCGATGTCTCCCGCGCGCTCACGCAACGCCGGCAACGAGATCGTCACTACGTTCAGGCGGTAAAGCAGGTCCTGCCGGAAGCGACCTTGCCGCGCTTCCGCTTCCAGGTCGCGATTGGTGCAACAGACAACGCGAATGTTGACGTCGATCAGCTTCTCCCCGCCAACCCTCCGGAACGCGCGCTCCTGCAGCACGCGAAGCAGTTTCGCCTGCAGTTCCGCATTCATCTCGCCAATCTCATCAAAAAAGACGGTGCCGCCGTTTGCGCTCTCCAGCAACCCGCGCTTCACCTGGTTGGCGCCGGTGAAGGCGCCCTTTTCGTGGCCGAAAAGCTCGCTCTCCAGCAGGTTCGACGGGAGTGCCGCGCAATCCACTGGGACGAATGGCTTCTGTCGGCGCAGGCTGTTGGCATGGATGGCGCGTGCGATCAATTCCTTTCCCGTGCCGCTCGGCCCCGTAACGAGCACGTCCGCATCCGAGGGAGCGACCTTGGCAACCGTCGCCAGCACCTTATTCAGGGCCTCGCTGCGCCCGACGATTTCATGCAACGGGCAGCATTGTTCGAGGTGCTGGACCTCGGGAACGTCGCCGCGCAGCCGCCGCCGATGCTCCAGGCCTTTCTCGACCTCGGCCAGGAGTTGTGCCGAAGTAAACGGTTTGCTCATGTAGTTGAAAGCGCCGCGCTTCACCGCCTGCACCGCCGATTCGAAGGTCCCGTAGCCGGTAAACATGATGACGACGGCGTCGGGATCGAGTTTGCAGGCGCGCTCCAGTGCTTCCAGGCCATTCATGCCGGGCAACTTGTAATCGAGCAGCACCAGGTCGAATGAATTTTGCCGGATGAGGTCGAGCCCCGCCTCGGGGGTGGCGGCAAGGCTAACGTTATGACCGGCATCCTCGAGAATCGTCTCGCAGCTCTGCAGGACCGCTTCGTCGTCGTCAATCACCAGCACGCGCTGTTGCATATTCATTTGCTCCAGTTGTCAGCGCCACCGCGATGGTCGTTCCCATCCCCGGTTCGCTGCGGGCCCAGATTTCACCGCCGTGATCTTTCACGATTCCATGGCTGATGGAGAGGCCGAGCCCGGTACCGCGCCCGGGCGCCTTGGTCGTAAAGAACGGATCAAAGATTCGAGGCAGGGATTCCGCCTCAATACCCGAACCGCTGTCCTGCACCTCGACTACGACCGTTCCGTCTTCTACGCAGTGATGGGCGCGAACGGTCAGAGTGCCGCCACCGGACATGGCGTCGGCGGCGTTGGTGAAGAGGTTGACGAAAACTTCCGTGAGCCGGCTGCCATCCGCATGCACAGGCGGCAACGAAAAACCGTATTCCCGCTTCAGCCGGATGGAGGCGGCGTCGAGACGAAACTGCACCAGGTCAAGCGCGGTGTCGAGCACCTGGCGCATATCGACTTCGCTGATGTGCAGCCGCGATTGTCGCGAGAAGCTCAGCAGTCCGCCGACAAGGTTGGCCACGCGCTCAGCCTGGCGCACGATGGTGTTCAGGTTCTTGCGGTCACGCGCGGTCAGTGCCGCGGCCGTCGGTGAAGTGGCCATATGGCTCGATAAAGCCAGAATGCTGGTGATCGGATTATTGATCTCGTGAGCCATCCCACCGGCTAATTGGCCGATCGAAGCCAGCTTTGCGGCCTGCGCCAACTGGTGTTGCGCCTCCTGCAGTTCCTCGTAGCGGCGCTTCAGTTGGCGGTCCGCATCCAGCACGATCATTCCGATCACGACCGTCCCCATCGCCAGCATCACGGTAAAAGCGCAGTAAATGAAGATGATGTACTTGCCGATGTAGGCGTTCACGTAGTCGAGCGTGCCGATCAACTCGATCCGGTCGCTGCCTCTCGCGCGGCCGATGGGCAGGCGGATCATCGGGAAGCTGTCGCGCAATTCGCCGGCCGCCTCTGGTCCGGCACTCACCTCCGGACCAATGCTCTCCTTCACCTCCCAATCCGGAAGGTATCGAAACGCGACTCGCTGTCCCTGCGCGTACACATTCACCTCCCGCAACTCGGGCAGGTTGCCGAACTCGGTCACTATCCGCCGCAGAACTTCGGGATGGTCGAAAATCTGCTGCAGGTTTTCGCCGCGTCCGCTGTAATAGAGATAGTGGCCTCGCAGGAACTCCGCCACGTTCACCGATCGTTGCTCAGCCAGGCGGAAGTACTGGTACTTTTCCATCCCCGCGGTTGTCATCATGATCAGGCTGGCCAGGATGAGGAATGTCAGGTTCAGCCTGACAAACACACGGTCCAGCAGGTTCTGCGATCGCTCGCCCATCACCCAGGCGAACGCGAACAGAGACATCGACATCCATTGTTCCTGCAGGTTCCAAAGCAGCGTGTCATGACCGGTGCGGATAAGCAGCGGCGCGGCATGCGCGACGAATACCGTCGCCAGGCTCGCAAGCGCTACCAGGCGGAAGCGCCGGCCGTTCCACTCGATTTCATGACGAAAGACGCACTGCAATGGCCGCAGCAGAATCACAAAAGCGAGAGCGTCACCGGCCAACAGCGCCCAAGTGTGCACGCGCGCGGCGACCACTCCTGGAACCGAAGTCAGGACTATGTCCGCTGCACCCAGTATGATCAGGATGCCGAAGCCCGCCGTTAGCATGGGGCGGAATTTCCGCTTGGCCGCATCGAGGTAACCGGCTGCGATGAGTAGTGCGGCCGCGATCAACAGTGCATGGGAGAGCCGTTCGACGGGCTCTAGATGGATCGGTTCGCGCAGGAAGAATGCCGCCGCGAACCACAGTGTGAGCAGGGAAAAGTGCGCCGCCAGCACCGCAAAGCCGATGGTGAGCAGGCGTTCAGGACGGCCGCGGACACCGCGGTTCACGCGCTGATGCACCAACACCATTAAGGTCAAGCCGGCCAGCAGCAGGTGAAAGAGGCTGTAAATGAGCAGGGTTTCTGCTGTGCGGTTCGTCACGTGCCACAGCAGCGTTTCCATTGTTCACCTGCCCAACGCCACCGCTCAGCATTGGAAGGTGTCCGGTGCCCGTTTCGCAGATGGCACTCGCTACGCCCACCCCACCGGCGGTTCGTTGGCAGCTAGTCTTTACCACAGACGCACAACCAGCCTGTGATTTACGTCACAAGCCACTGTGAGGCTTGGCACACTTGGCCTTGCGCGTTCGAGAAGTGAGTCTGTCCTTGCGCGCGGACGGCAGCGTAAGCCACCAATCCGAGCAGGATCGCGACCAATACCAGTTTCCTCATCACGGCACGCCTCCAAGAAAACGAAATAACGCCGTATGGAGTGGGCCGGAACTGCAGCTAAGCCGTGGCGATGATGAGATCGAGATCCTTGCTGAAATGAACGGTGCACTCGATGAGGTTCGTACCAGATATGCTTCGGCCGAAGCCGCAACCCTGGTGCGTCAAGCAGTAGCGCCGGCCACCAGCATTGCCGCGGCTACCGTTAGTCTTTCCTCGAAAAGGAGCTTCACCCGTGCGAGGGAATCGTACGAGCCCACAACCCAGCATGCTGTGACAGATATCACTGCTCGTCGTGATGCGTTATGCGCCCCGCAGAAGTGCGATGGTCTAGTGTCTGCCGGACGGTCCAGTCGACCGGCTCCAAATCGAGGCGCGAAGCGAATGAAGTTCTTGGATGCGAACACCCGCAGGTTCTCGCCGATCGCTCTAGTCACAGGGTAACTACAGGTCACGTCTGCAGGCGATCACTTCTTGCCCGGCGATACGACGATCAGCCCCGCCAATTCACCGGGCCGAGCATGGGCGAGATAAACCACGCCGGTCTTTGTTACCACTCCATTGCGAGCGCCCTCGTGCGTAGGCACCTGTGTGATCAGCGTGAGCTTGCCGTTGGAATCGGCTCGCGCAATGGTGAGCCGCGCATCTTTGGCAGCGCCTACATAGAGGGTGTGCGTGGCCGGCGAGTAGTGGAGATCATCCACCCCGTCGCCAGTATCAATCGACGACAGTTTCTTTCCGTCGTGGCCTACGTCCAAAACCTCCGCTCGGGTACTGCACGCCACGTACAAAAAGCCGGCCTTCTCATCGAGTGAAATGCCATGAGGTCCGTCTTCGCCGCATTCCGCAGGCCATTTTGCGATCGTCTTATAGGTCTTCAGGTCAATCGCCGTGGTTAGGTCTTTGTCCTCATAGTTTGTATAGAAGCGCCCGCGCTTCGCATCTACGGCATAGCCTTCGGGCCGGCCTTCGAAAGTCAGCTTCTCCTTTTGAGTAAGGGATCCGGCATCCAGGATGCGAATTGAGTTATCGCGCGGGGCAGTCACCCAGACTTCCTTGGTGGGCGCGACATAGACAACGCCATCAGGAGTGGAATCAATGTGCCCGCACTTCTTGCGCGCTAATGTCTTTTCATCGATGGCGCAGATGCTGGAATCGGCCCGATCGCCGATGTACACCACGCCGTCTCCCACCGAAACGCCGCTCGGTCCCTGCGCGAATGTGCGGCCGTGAGATTCAGTTTCTTTAGTGGCAAACCCTGTGATCTCACGAACACTTTCATTGCTCGTGTCCACCACATCAACCACGCCGAGATTGATCGCCGGAACCCAGACGTATCCCGTGGCGGGATCATAAGTAATGTAATCCATGGTGATATTTCCCTTCCCGTGATCGGGAAGAGCAAGCGTGTGAACGGTGTAATTCTGTTCTTGGTTCGAGCTGGCCTGCAATGCAAGCGCAATTGCGCCCAGGAACACGGCGAAGACTAATAAGCGGGAGACTCGCTTTGTCATAGCCGGAAATGGTAACACCTGCCTGCCTTCAACGAATATCAGACGTTACGGAGAGCAGTCCAGAGCGCTCTCGGTGCGCGCAGCCTGTTGTTTTCGCGCCCCAGTGAGGCCGGTAGAACGCTTCGCCGAACCGGCGCGTAACGATGTCTCTGATTACCGCGCTCCTACCATCAGAACCGTAAATGAGCCAGGGATCATGGGACCACGCGGCGGACGCCCGGCAAATCCGCTTGCACCTGGCGCGGGCGGTCCGAATTCGGCGGACATCGTGAACAGGTGATTCGTCTTGGTATCGAGCGCAATGGTTTTGGCGCCTTTCATCGTTTCCAGCGTCTGCTCGACGACGAACTTGGAGGGACTTTCTTCCTTGACGAAAGTCATGGTGCCGGCGAACTCGGCGCTGATCGCCTCTTTTGTGGCAGCATCAAATGTGACCGTGTCCACGCCCATGCCGGTCGGCAATGTAGTGATGATGTCTCCTGTTCGGGCGTTGAGGATGACCACCACGGGCGAGGGTTGGCGGTAATAGGCGAACAGGATGTGGTTCTTGGGATCGAGCGTCAGGCCGCTCCCGCCTTGCCCTTTCGAGCTGCAATCGTAATGGGCGGTGACATTCATATTCTTCGCATCCACCACGGCCACGTTCGCCTTGTTGGAAATGTTGATATAAATCGTGCCCTTACCATCGCTGACGGCCTGTTCCGGCGCGCCGCCGAGGTCAAC
>JBOGLI010000213.1:0-3985 GCA_050746165.1 Terriglobales bacterium
GCGGTGTACGGTCTGCGGTGGTACCCGGAAAAAGGGGCGCCGCCGCAGACCAAGCCCATCATCACTTCCATGGTCGACGTGGTGCGGGAGGCGTTGGATAAAATCCGTGCACTGACAAAGCCCGCACGGGCCGTATCCGCCTGGTACGAGCGCCACCCGACTAAGATCTACCTGCCGGCCTCGCTGGAGTATATGCGCGCCAAGCAGACCCTCAACACCGAAGAGCTCGCGCAGGTCGTGTTTGCAACACCGACGACGGACGCGGGGATCGGGAACTGGGTTTATCGGCAGAAGATCAAGAGGCGGACTCCGCGCAGAGTCGGCAGGGCCGCAGACTACGCGTTCGCCGACGTGGAGGCCGCCGTCATCAAGTTGCGACCACGGGGCTTTCCGTTCGTGAACCAGGAAATCGGGCTCAAATACTCGGACGCGCTCTTGTGTCATCAGCGAGGCCTGCGAAACTCGAGCACCGCGACCTATCGCGGCGCCGTCGAGCTCATCGGGATCAGTGACGTGCTACGGCTGATCAGCGCACCGAAGGATAAGGTCTCGATCTTCGAACGCTTCGGCTATGTCGAGCAGGATGGCTCGCCGATCCGAGTGCGCACCCATCAGCTGCGCCATTACCTCAACACGTTGGCTCAGGCCGGGGGCTTGAGCCAGCTGGACGTCGCCGTATGGTCGGGCCGCGCTGATATCCACCAGAACGGCGTCTATGACCACGTGTCCGACCGGGATGCACTGGCGATCCTCGACGAAAGCACACGTGATGATAAGCATATACCGGCGACGCTCACGGCGCGGCGCAAGGCGGTGCTCATCAAACGCGATGAGTTCGAGCGTCTTCAGGTGAAGACGGCCCACACGACGGAGTTCGGCTTTTGTGTGCACGACTTTGCAATGCTTCCCTGTCAGCTGCACATGGACTGCCTCAACTGCGATGAGCACCTATGTCTCAAGGGGGATAAGGTCAGGAACGAGAACTTACGCCGGTGGCGCGACGAAACGAAGGCATTGCTCGAGGCCTGCAACGTCGCGCAAGCGGACGGGATCGAGGGTGCCGATCGGTGGACGCAACATCAAACCCGGACGCTGACCCGGGTGGAGCAAATCATCGAGGTGTACCAGGATCAAACGGTGCCAAACGGCGCCGTCATCCAACCGGCATGGGGGTCTGTTGCGTCCTGGCTCGAGCAGGGTCGTGAAGAACGACGACTACTGGAAACTATCCACCCCGTCGGCCGGGCAGAAGCCGCATCCAAGGAAAAAGCACCATGAGGCATCGGCGGTCACGCAATCTCGACGATGCCGCCATTAGCGAGATCGTGGGCATTGTGGATGGTTGCACGGGTCCCTTGAGCTGGAACCTCCTAATCGAGGCGATCGACGAGCGCACCCGCGTGCGGTACACGCGCCAGGCGCTCAACAACCACGAGCGGATCAAGTTGGCGTTCTCCGTGCGACGCGAAGCGCTCAAGGCAATCCACGGCCCGATGCGCGTTGATACGGCGCCTCCGGAGTACGCAGCGTTGCTGCAGATCAACGCCAGACGGGACGCTGAGATCGAGCGACTCAAAGCCGAGAATGCCAGACTACTCGAGCAATTTGTTCGCTGGTCTTACAATGCCAACAATCGCGGTGTCAGCGAGGAGGTTTTGAATCGGCCCCTCCCGGCTGTCAATCGCGACTCCGCGTTCCGCCGCCCCGTGTTGACTAAGCCGCCCTCTCGATAGGGGGCACCGTCACGGCAAAGTCTGCCATCCTTCAACCGACTCGGACATCACGGAAGGGGGTGAAACTGCCGGTATGCGACTTTACCGTCGACGAGTGGTCCGATATGCCACTCAAGCCGACCTCGAGCAAACACTGCAATATAAACATTGGCTCCGTTCGTATCGGTTCCTACGTAGGTCAACGAGTTGAATGCTCCCAATCCATTTATCGTTGACGTGATTTTCGGTAATTGCCGGCTTACGGCTGCCGCGAGCTGCGGCGCCATCTCGTCGTAATTGGGATGGCCTTGCTCCAAAGACTGGATGTAACGACGTAGAGACTCTTCGGTTCCTGGACTAGCCCCCTTGTTCTGGAGAGGCACAACGGGATTTGCCGGCTGCGATTGCTCTCCGACTGCCAATTTGGAGCCGCCTCGTACCGTTAGCGGCGCGACGACGACGATGACGGCAACGGCGATAACCGAGACCCATGACCATGGATTGCCAAAATTTACTGTCCAACCGATCCCCATGCGCTTCTCGACGAACAAGGCAGGATCAGTCCGGTTAAAGTAGAGAAGACCTCCGATCCAACGCGCATCGGAAGTCCGATCGGCAATCGGGCTGCGGCCGGTCGCCGCAAGGCGTGCGCCACCTTGGCCGGCCCGCATCAGGCTTATGACGAAGGCAACGATGGTGACGATGAGGGCCACGCTCCAGACCTGCATGGCGAGCGCAGGGGCTTGCATCAGACTAAAAATCGGCGGCAGTATCGCGAAATACTCAACGGCAAGCAGTAACAAAACCGTGCGGCGGCGAAACTGACGCTCCGATGCCGCGGCGGGTCCGGAAGCAGAGATCCGTCGCGACAAGTGCAGCACCCCTAGGGCCGCTGCGATGAGTACCAGACATATAACAGCGTGCTGTGCCAATAGCACAATGATCGCCCGCGAAGATGTAACCACCCAGCGATTGGGGCCGCTGAATCCCCAATGCACCGGCAGGCGGCTTGGCAGTTGATCCAAACGCGGGACGGCCCACAGTCCTACGCCGAGCAGCACGATGAATGGCAGGAGCCCTGTTATCAGTCCCCCCGGAATCCGCTCTCGGGGAGCCGACAGATCGACTTCGATCGTAGTTGTGCAGGCAGCCGCGTGAGGCAACACGCTCCGATGCGAAGCCACCAGCGCGCAGCAGATGCCAATTACACAAACGATCAATGCAATCAACGGGCGATGCAGGACAAGTTCGATGGTGCCGGCTACAAGAGCGCTACCCGATAGAGCAACCAGATAGTGGCGAAGTACCCGCCGAGCCTCATCGGTGTTCCGAAACGAGGGGTCTACCGTCACTCCAAAAAAAAGATCCGGCCGTGTGAACTGGGGCAAAAAATGGGCGAAAACACTCATTACTAGGATAACAATGAATATCGAGATGCTTGGCATGTCCATGTGACTACGAGTCCTCTAAGCCCTTAGCAATACGACGCAACTCTCGCGCAAGCGATGAAGGCGCTGCTCCGCTCGCTTGAATCTGAGCGATAAGCTCCTCGATGCGGCGTCGATACGTGGCAGCTTCCGGTTTTGGAGCGTTCGGGGCGGCGCGCTCTTTGACTTGTGCGCCGCCGCGCGCACTGATGAGTAGCCATCCTTCCCGAGCAAGCTCGCGATATGCCTGCGCTACGGTGTTGAAATGAACCCCGATATCGAGAGCCAGTCGGCGCACAGCAGGTAGGGGATCGCCGGGGGTCAGATCCCCATTGACCAATGCGACCCGCAGTCCATCGACTATCTGGCGATAAACTGGCGTCGTCGACTCAGAGTCGATACGAAGAATCACACTACCTCTGTATATTGTACATGTACAGTGTACAGAAAGTAGTACTGCTGTGCAAGTCGATATACTGCTCAGCGCGAAACCACTCAAGGAAAGCTGGTTCCCACCGAGGCAGGAACCAGATCCGCTGAAAACTCAGAGCAATCCGCGTTCGGCAAAGGATAGCGTGTCGCGCCCGGCGACGATGATATGGTCGATTACCCGGACCTGAATGAGCGCGAGCGCCTCTTTGAGCGTTGCCGTGATGAGTTAGTCGGCACGTGAGGCGTCTTTTACGGCACTCGGATGCTGATGAACCAGTATGACCGCGCCGGCGTTCCGAGCGAGAACTAACTTGAGGACCTCACGAGGTGCCACGTTCGCGCCATCCAAAGTACCGCGGAAAAGCTCGACGAAATCGATGAGATGATGGCGCGTCGTGAGCAGCAGCACGCCGA
>JBOGLI010000214.1:0-13864 GCA_050746165.1 Terriglobales bacterium
GCATTGGATACAGCGCTGGATATTCGGAAATTCGAAATCGAGAATTATTGGAAACGTGCGTCTTATTTCTGGACGCTTATTGCGGCGACGTTTATCGCGTTTGGTGCTGCGCAACAGCTAAAGGATCCTATATCTCAATGTGACCTGTCGGTAGTGTGCGCATCGCTCGGCATAGTTTTCTCTGTTGCTTGGTTCTGCCTCAATCGGGGCAGCAAGTACTGGCAAATGAACTGGGAAAAGCACGTCGACATGCTCGAGGAGTGCTACATCGGCCCTCTTTACAAGGTGAATTGGATGGCGGGCGAGTCGGCACCGTTAGAAACGAACTCGCTGAAATCACTGATCCTTGAGTACGAGCGATACTCTCCGACGAGAATTAATCAGATTGTCAGCGCATATGTAGCGGTCGTCTGGACTGCCCTGCTGGTTTACGTTCTCCAGCGGGGATGGTCGGGACATTTTCCAGGCCTATACATCGCTCTCATTGCTAGCACCGTCATTTACTCTGTATTAATTATATTTTCGGCACGGAGTGGGCGCTCAAAACAACTCCGCAGGTTCAGTGTACGGGTGACAGCAAAGGCGAAAATCGCGCAGGAGAGCAAACAATAGACACAGACTGGTGGCCCGCTTAAGCCCGGGTTTGGCTTCAGTGAGGCGTTCGCAATCAGAAATCGGAAATCAGAAATGATTTTCCCTCCGTGCCTCCGTGTTGAATCCACCGCGCGCACCCCCCAAATCCCGGCCCGCACTTCCCGATCACCGACCACCGATCACCGACCACTGGCTCTCGACCAAAAGCTCTCCAATTTCCGCCAGCTATTCACCTCGCAAAGCATTGTCACTGTTCAGAATAGAGTTCTTGACTTCGATTCTCCGCGGCGTAGCATCGAACTACCGCTCGCGTTAGCGGAGGCTGCGGTCTCTACCACCGCCGCCCGTGGCGCCCAAGCCACCGTTCTTTGACAACTGAACCGCCGGTTCCCGACACCCGACACCTGACACCCGACACCGTGTTGCCTGATAAGTACAATTTCCCGCGAAATCATTCCCATTTCGGGCTGGGTTACCCGGGCTTATTGTGCTGATTCCAAAGAGTCGTGAAAAAAACTAGATGGCAATAACTCGCGCGACCATAACGAGCTAGTAATGGCGGAATTGCCACATGGCTCCATGATCGCGGTCGCTTCAATGACCCGATGACCCGATGACCCGATGACTTGCAAGATGAGCGAGACACGTTGAAACTTGAGCGCATGTCCGACTGCCTGTTCTGCCAGATGGTTGCCGGGAAGATTCCGGCGCGCAAGGTGTACGAAGACGAGAAGGTACTGGCCTTCGAGGACATCCTCCCGCAGGCGCCGACGCATGTTCTGATCGTCCCCAAAAAGCACATCCGCGGGCTGAAAGAAGCGGAGAGTGGTGACGCCGGGCTAATCGGCCACTCGCACCTGGTGGCGGCGCAGATCGCCCGGGAGCGCCAGATCGAGGACGGATACCGCACGGTGTACAACGTCGGGCCGCGTTCGGGGCAGTCGGTGTTCCACCTGCACCTGCACCTGATCGGCGGGCGCGACATGAAGTGGCCGCCGGGATAGTTGCTGGTTGTCGGTTGCTAGTTGCCGGTTGATGGTTCAACGAACATCGCGGCGTCCTCGGCGTGGGGATCGAGCTTCTCGGCGGCGGCGCGATAAGCCGGATCGTGATAGCGCGCGGCGGCTTCGAGCAGCAGCGGCGCGAGCGAGCGGCCGTTGAGCGGCTCGATCTGCGTACGCGTCCACTTCTTGTCGCCGGTCGCGTAGGGCAGCAGGTAGTCGAGCGCGGCGCGGAGACGGCCGTTGTCGTAGGACCAGAGATCGACGCCGACGTGCTCGCCCAGCCGTGCCAGTTCGAAGAGCGCGGTGAGATTGAAGACGCTATAGCTGAACGACTTGGTGCGCGCCAGCTCGAGCGGCTGCTCGCCGTCGGGCATCACCTGCCGCTCGATGCGCTTGTGCGCCGCAGTTTCAAGGGTGGACTTCGCCAGCGCGTCGTCGCCGACGAAGAGCGCGATGGAGGCGAGCTGCGTGTCGTAGAAGCTGCCGTGATTGTTCCGGGCCGCCGCTTCCGCTTTGCCGTTCGCGCTGTTCTGGAGCCAGTCGAGGTACTTGGTGAACCAGTCCTTCATGCCCTGCTGGTCGGCGTTGGTCCAGGCGGGCGAGCCGGCGAGAAGGCCGATAGCATCGACGACGTCGGACATGCCGCGGGTTTCGATCAGGCCGGTGCCGCGTCCGTCGTTGCGCCCCTTGACGGCTTGCGCGTATTGCAGGTTCGGGTTCATGCGCGTCTTCGGGTCGAGGAACCAGGTGCGAAGTACTTGCGCGGCCTTCACGGCATAGCGCTCGTCGCCGAGGACGTAGTAGGCGGTAGCAAGCGCCTTGGCGGAGTTCGCCATCGAGCCGAAGTTGCGGTGGTCGGTGATGGCGTTGTACTCGGGATTGCGCTCGCCGTCGCGGCGGATGTAGGGCAGATGATTGGGCGTGTCGGGATTGGGCCACCAGTAGGGCGCGAGGCTCATGTAGTCGTGACGGTCGCCGCTGGGCGGAGTTTCGGACTTGTCCATCACGGAGACGAGCGGGGCATCCAGATCGCGGTCCGCACGCGTGCGCAGGGCGTGGATCGGCGGCGCTTTCGGGTCTTTCTGCGCGGCGGAGCGCGCGTGCTCGAGCGCGGCGGCATTCAGCAGGAAGACGCGCGGAGACACGGCAGGGTCGGCAACGGCGCAGATGGCGACCAGGCAAACGATCCCTGCTACAGCGGCAATCGGAAGACGAAGCTTATGCATGATCACATCCATTAATGGATCGGTGCTCCTGGGATCAGAGGTCGGTGATAGGGCGGTGCGCCGGCACGAGAGCTTTCATGATCAGCCACGCCACCAGGTAACTGAGTCCGCAGACGAGGAACATGAGCAGGTACGCGGTCTGCGGCGTACGGATAAACGCGTCGGTTAATCTGCCGGCGAGCAACTGCACCAGCACGCCGCCGATGCCGCCCGCCATGGTGCCGATTCCGGTGACGGAGGCGATCGTCTTCTTGGGAAACATGTCGGAGACGGTGGTAAACAGGTTCGCCGACCAGGCCTGGTGCGCGGTGGCGCCGACACAGATCATCGCGACGGCGAGGATTGCGGCGGCGTGGCCGAAGCGCTGCACGTCGCCGAAGAACTGCGTCAGCAGGACCATCAGCGGAAAGCACGCGATGATGAACATGGTGGACATGCGCGCCCTATAGACGCTCATGCCGCGCTCGATCAGCGTCATGGGAATCTTGCCGCCGTAGATGCTGCCCGCGATGGCCACGCCATACACGATGAACGTGGGCAGCATCACCTGCTCCTTGGTCATGTTGAATTGCTTGTTGAGGTAATCCGGAAGCCAGAACAGGTAGAACCACCAGACGCCGTCGGTCATGAACTTGCCGGCGATAAAGGACCAGAGCTGGCGGTAGCGAAGCAGTTTCCACCATGACACCTTGCCGCGGTAGCCCTCCTGGCGGTCGCCGGCGGTTTCGTCGTCGATGTGGATGTACTCGAATTCGGACTTCGAGATCTTCGGGTGCTTCGAGGGCGGCTCGTAGAACCAGAACCAGAAGATGAGCCACGGAAATCCTAACGCGCCGGTTAGAAGAAACGCCACTTTCCAGCCCACCGCGTCGCCGTAATGGACGAGGATCGGCGGCACGAGCAAGGCTGCGACCATCGCTCCGGCATTCGAACCGGCGTTGAAGATCGCGGTCGCAAGAGCGCGCTCGCGCTTCGGGAACCACTCGGCGACGGTCTTGATGGAGGCCGGGAAGTTCCCCGCTTCACCGACCGCGAAGGCACTCCGCACGACCAGGTGCATGCGCAGCGCGCTGCCGACGAACGCGTTGGCCATGCCGCAGATCGACCAGACAATCAGCGAAAGAGCCAGGCCAATCTTGGTGCCGATCTTGTCGATGACCCTGCCGGCGAACACGGAGACCCCGGCGTAGAAGGCGGTAAAGAACGAAGTTAGGTAGGAGAACTCGGCGTTGCTCCATCCGAATCCGCCCAGCGCTGTCGAGCGGCAGAAATACTCCTTCAGGAAACTGATGACCTGGCGGTCCATGTAATTGACGGTGGTCGAAAAGAACAGGAGCGCGCAGATGACCCAGCGAAAGCTGGTGGCAGGAGAGCTGGCGGATTCGGTGGTGCGAATAGTGGATTCAGTTGCCATGAAAACCGTTGTTGGTCGACTACTTTGATGCTTTCCCTTTTTCCAACCCGGAACCGCCCTGATCGAAACCTGGTTGCACGTTGACGACGCCGAACTGGCGGTCTTCGACCTCGCGATGCGCGGCCATTGCCCATAGGAAACAGACGCGATGGTTGGGAACCGATACGTTGGGATGATAACCGCTGGGCATAAGGACGGCGTCACCATCGCGAACGACGGTGACCAGCTCAGGATACTCGGTGTTGTTATACACGAGCTGGATGGCGTAGGCAGGAGCGGGCATGTCGAAGAAGACGTACATCTCTTCCAGCATCTTCGAGTGCTCATGCGGCGGCCAACTGGTCCAGTTGCCGGGCTCCGAATAGGTGAAGCCGGCGACGAGGCGGCCAGCCTCGACGTTCTTGGCAAGGAGCATGTGCAACTCGCGGCGCGACGTGGGACCGCCAGTCGGAAACTTCAGGCCGGGATCCTTCGAGATCTCCGCGAAGCGAACGATCTGCAGCGGGTAGCGCTTGTCCACGTCGGAAGAGAACTCGGCGAAATCGACGGCAGACTTTGTGGAAACTTCGATCTCGGAATCACGCGGGATATAGAGAGCGTCGTACTGCGTGACGTCGATGGTCTGCCCGCCGGTTTTGACCGTGGCGGCGCCGGAAAGCACGATGAGCCCGGTTTCCTCGTGGCCGTTGCTGAACTTCTCGGAGGGATGGGAGGAGTTCAGGATGATGCGGCCGTAAGAGAGATGCTTGTTGGTGCTGTTCTTCGGCGAGACAGAGATGCGGCGGCCGACGTGAGCGTTGGTCTTGCGAAAGATCATCTTGTCCTCTGGGACGGAAGATGCGGTGTTCGCCGGGTGGACAGATTCAGTAGTCGTAGTCATTTTCTAGCTCCGTTGACTGGCGAGCCTGCGAGCGTCGCGCGCAACAACTGCGCGGGGTGCAGGACGGGCCGGTTGAGTAGTGAATGAAGTTGTTCCTGGCAGGAGGTACCCGTGGCGACGAGCGCGCGCGGGCCGTCCTGTTCGGCGGCACGGACCTGATTCGCGAGATCCGCGCCGACGGCCATGCTGAGATCGTAATAGTCCTTCTTATACCCGAAGCTGCCGGCCATCCCGCAACACTCGACCGAAGAGGTGGCGACGTCGAAGCCGCAACTCGTCAACAGATCGACGGTCGCTGCGGCGGCGCCTATGGTGCGCTGCTGGCAATGCGAATGGTAGAAGAGGCGCGTGCCGGCCGAGGCTTTCGCCGCGGGAAACACTTCGGCGGGAGAGCGGCCCTGGAGGCGAAGAACGCGGGAGATGAATTCGATGGCGTCGAAGCTGTGCTCGCGGAGCGCCGACATCAACTCGGCATCGTCGAGCAGGTGACGATTGTCGAGACGGAACATGGCGAGGACGCTGGGCTCGACGACGACCAATTCCCTGCCCTCGGCGAGATACGCGAGCAGCGCCTGGGCGGTGCTTTGCGCCTGCGCGGATGCGGTCGCGATCAGACCTTGCGAAAGTGCGGCGCGCCCGTCGGGGAGCGCGGGAGTGATGGCGACATCGACGCCCAAGCGCTCGAGGATTTCGAGGGTGGCGAGACCGCGGTCAGGCGAGGTGTAGTTGGTGAAGACGTCGGCCAACAATGCGACCTTCGCGACCGGCGAAGCGGAGGTGGAGCGAGGGCGGGAGCGGGCGAGGTCCACCATGGTCTCGCGCGCGAATGCCGGAAGGGTGCGGTGGCGAGAGACACCAAAGAACTTTTCCATGCCGGCGCGAGCGAGCCGGTTGGCGGAGATGGCATTGACCATCGGAGCAAACGGGGCGCTGAGGCGGGCAGAAAGATCGAAGCGTCCGAAGAAGATCTTCGACAGCGGCATGCCGGCATCTTCGGCGGGAACGCCGGCGAGGGCGTCGCGGAGTTTGGTGGGCGCCGAGGTGTTTTCATGCGCGAGGCGCTGGCGGAGAACGGTGTTGAGCCAGGGGATGTCGATGCGCACGGGGCACTGGTTCACGCAGCGGCTGCACCCGGTGCAGAGCTCGGAGAACTTCGCCTTGGGCAGACCGTGAGTACCGGCTTCCCAAGACCCGCCGATGCCACCCGAATAAGTCTCGCCGCCGAAGGCATGGCCGCCGACGGTCTGAAAGTTGGCGCAGGAATTCAGGCAGGCGCTGCAGCGGATGCAGTAGAGGGCCTCGCGCAGCACCGGGTCGTCGCGCATGCGATTGCGGCCGTTATCGACGAGGACGAGGTGGAACTCGCGCGCGGGCTGCGTGCCGTCGTCGGTCAGAACCGGCGAGAGGAGCGGCGGACGCAGGATGCTGGTGTAGGAACTCATGGGCTGGCCGGTGGCGCTGGCGGCGAGCAGTTCGATGAAGGGCGCGAGATCGCCGCGCGCGGGCACGACATTTTCAATGCCGGCGATCGCGATATGAAGCGGCGGCATGATGGTGGCCATGCGGATGTTGGCTTCGCTCTCGACGAGGACGAGCGAGCCGTCGGCGGCAACGACGAAATTCGCGCCGGTGATGCCGACTCCGGCAGCGAGGAACTTCTCGCGCAAGCGTTCGCGGGCAAAGCGGGTGAGGTCTTCGCCGGTTTCGAGCGGTTCGCTGGTGTTGAAGACGCGGTGAAAGAGGTCGGTGATGCGCTCGCGGCTGTAGTGAATCGCTGGGGCAATCACGTGCGAGGGCTGCTCGTCAGCGGCCTGGAGAATGAACTCGGCAAGATCGGTCTCGACGACCTCGACACCGGCGGCTTCCAATTCGTGGTTGAGGCCGACCTCCTCGGAGGTCATGCTCTTCCCTTTTACGGCGATGCGGGCCGAGACCCGGCGGCAGATTTCGGCGATGTAACGGCGGGCGTCGGCGGCATCGGGTGCGAGATAAAACTTTCCGCCGCGCGCGCGCACGCTCTTCTCCAACTGGGCGAGCAGTTCGGGCGAACGGGCGATCGCATCTTCTTTAATGGCGCGTGCCCGGTCTTTGAGGGCATCGTAATCGGGCAGAATCGACACCGCGGCGTAACGGCCGCGGTTGAAGGTCTGCGTGTTGTGCCGGACGGCGGCGCTTTCGATGCCGAGCGCGAGTCGTATGGCCGACACCAGAGCTTTCTTGCGGCTCTTATCGGCCACGGCGCGCGGAGAATCGAATTGGACGTCAGCGGGCATCAGTCGGACAACACCAGAATATGCAGGAAGTGCGGGCCGTGCACGCCGCGCACGAGCGGTCCCATGTCAGCGGTGGCGCTGGGCCCGGTGATGTAAACGAAATCTTCGCGCAAACCTTCGCCGTTCAGGCAATCTTCGCGGAACAGATCGCCCGGGCGCTCGACGATGCGGGCCGGCGAGACCACCGCGATGTGCGTACGAACCAGCAGGCTCAGGTATCCGGAGAAGCCGGGATTCACGCGAACGCAAACCGTGCCGGTGGTGGCGACGGCGGCGAAGGTGTCGGTCACGCCGATATCGCAAGTGGCCAGGTCCCGCCGCGTGCGCCCGGTTACCACGCCGGGCAAATTGCGGCAGGCGGCGAACAGCGCGTCCGGAATATCGCGCGGCTCGGCGATGGCGATCCGGGTGGCGTTCGCGCGGGCGGCGATGCGCGAAACGGCCGCAGCTATTGCCTCCGGCGAGGGCGCGACACACTCCACCGTCGCGGCTACGGCCTGGGCAGCGAGGGTGAAACGCTGCACGCGGCCGAGATCAGTCCGCGGCGCCGGCGGTGTGGAGAGCGTGGGATTCATTGATCACCGGGTTCGTAAGCGTGCCGATCTTCTCAATGACGATGCTGACCTCGTCGCCGTCGCGCAACCAGCGCGGAGGCTTCTGAGCCATGCCGATGCCGTGCGGTGTACCGGTAAAGATAAGCGTGCCCGGCAACAGCGTCGTGCTCTGGCTGAGAAACGAGACGATCTCAGGAACACCAAAGATCATATCGTCAGTGTTCCATTGCTGCATCGGGCGGCCGTTCAACAGCGTGGAAATGGAGAGACTGTTGGGATTCGGGATCGCGTCGGCGGTCACCAGGCAGTGTCCGATAGGAGCAAAGGTGTCGAAGCTCTTGCCGCGGCACCACTGGCTGCCGCCGCGCTTGAGCTGCCAGTCGCGGGCGCTGACGTCGTTGCCGCAGGTGTAGCCGAGCACATAGTTCAACGCATCCGCCTTGCTGACGTTCTTACAGGTGCGGCCGATCACGACGACCAACTCGCACTCATAATCCACCTCTTCGCGGCTGCAACATTCAGGGATGATAATGGGTTCGCCTGGGTCCTGGATGGTATTCAACCCTTTGGCGAAGACCACGGGGGCAGTCGGGACGGCCATGCCTGATTCCTCGGCATGGCGGCGATAGTTGAGGCCGATGCCCCAGATGGTCGAAGGAACCACCGGCGCAAGCAGGCGGTGAACATCGGCTTTGTCGTCGGTCACGCGATAGGTTCCGAAGATGCTGCCTTCAATAACGTTGGGCGCGCCGCTCTCGTCCTGGGCGGCATAGCCGATGTTGCCGTGCCTGTCTTCGTAGCGAATGATTTTCATGATCCTGGGCCTTTAAGAAAACGCTGATTAGGTCAGCGAAGATTCCCTCAGCGGCTAAAGCCGCACTCATTTTGGGTATTTGCGGACGGCCTGAAGGCCGTCCCCTTCAAACATCGCACTTCATCAGAGCTTCCTTAAGAATAGGTGACGTTCACCTGTTCACGCGGTTTATTTTCGCGCACGTAAATCGAATCCTGGGTTGGCTCGGCATCGCACTCGATGGCAAGCGTGGTCAGCGGATGATCGGGCGCCTGGCGTGGGACTCCGAGCAGGCGGACGCGAAAGTCGTCCTGCTCGAATTTTACCGGCTTTCCGCCGGCGTGGAAGCGCGCCGACTTTACTTTCTCGCGCAACCCGCTGAAGGCGAGGGCGCCGTCGTCGGGCCAGAAGTGCACGTGCATGTAGAGCGTGTTGCCCTGGCGAGTGAAGCTGGCGTAGTTGCTGCGGCGGACCTGGCAGAGTTCGGACTGGCGGACGGTCTCGCCGTTGCGGTCCATCCACTGTCCGACTTCGTGCATGATGCGCACCGATTCCTCGGGTATGGAGCCATCGGGCTTTGGACCGATGTTGAGCAGGTAATTGCCAGTGTCGCGGCAGCAACTAATAAGGTTGCGGAGGACGGTCTTGGGCGACTTCCAATTATCGTCGGCGGCCTGGTATCCCCAACTGTCGTTGAGGGTCATGCAGGATTCCCAGGCACGTCCACCGGACTCGGCGGTGATGCGCTGCTCGGGAGTGGAGAAATCGCCGGGAAGCTTGTTGCGGTTATTCACGATGATGTCGGGCTGAAGCTTGAAGACCATGTCATTCATCTTCTCGGATTCCCAACCATCTTTGTCGAGAGGCCAGGCGACGTCGTACCAGAGGACGTCCACCTTGCCGTAGTTCGACATCAGCTCGCGGATGTGAGTGTGAATGTAATCGACGAAGCGGCGGCGGGCTTGCTCGTCGGTCTTGCAGCGTGCGCCGTCGGGATGGTGCCAGTCCATGAGCGAGTAGTAAAAGCCGACGCGCATGCCATGCTCGCGCGCAGCCTCCACGTATTCCTTGACGAGGTCGCGGCCGGGGCCCTGCTTGGGAGCGCAGTAGTCGGTGGTCTGGGTCGCGAAGTTGCAAAAGCCCTCGTGGTGCTTGGTGGTCATGACCATGTATTTCTGTCCCGCGGCCTTGGCGAGCGCGGCCCAGTCACGCGCGGCATTCGGCTTGGGGCGGAATTTCTTCGCCTGCGGCTCATACTCGCGAACGGGAATGCCCTCGTTCTCCATCACCCATTCGTGGCGGCCAAGCGTGCTGTACAGGCCCCAGTGGATGAACATGCCGAAGCGCGCCTCGTGCCACCACTTCATGCGGCGGGCACGGTCGGCGGGATCGCCGGTCTCCTGCGGTGGGTTCTTCTCGGGAGCGAGTTGTCCGGAGAGATTGAGCGGAAGCGCGGCGACTCCGGCGGCGGTTGCCGCACCCGCCAGCCATTCGCGTCGGGTGAAACCTGAGTTCTTCTTCATGATTGCATGCACCTCGCTTGCTAAGGATCACTGCGACTGCAAGTCAAAGATCTTGTCCATCAGCAGCCATTTTTCGCCTGGCTTCGCTTGCGCGAGCGGCTGCTGAAATTTCCACATCAGTTGTTCCCATTCGCGGACCTTGGGATTGGCGTGGTAGGCACGCTTCTTGGCGTCGAAGGAGAAATTCTCGCCGACCTCCATGATCATGAACATGCGCGTGCCGAGGCGGTAAATCTCGAGTGATTGAGTTCCCGAGTCCTTGATGCTGCGAGTGATTTCCGGCCAGACTTTCTTATGGTAGCGCTCGTACTCGGCAATGAGCGCGGGATCGTCTTTGAGGTCGAGGGTGAGGCAGTAGCGCTTAGTCATTGGCCGCCACCACCTTTCCGGCGGAACCGATTACGGTGTTCGCGGTCATGGAGGGGCGATAGCCGCGCACGGCGAAATACAGAATGTAGACATAGCAGATCAGCGGGATGATGAACGCGGTCTGGATATTGCTGGCGTCGGAGATGCGTCCCATGATGGCGGGGAAAATCGCGCCTCCGATAATCGCCATCACCATGAGCGACGATCCACGCTTGGTGAGCGGCCCGAGGTTCTTGATGCCGAGGGCGAAGATGGTCGGGAACATGATCGAGTGGAAGAATCCGATCAGCACCACGGCGTACACCGGAACGATGCCCGAGGAGATAAGAGCAACCGTGACGCAGATGAGGCATCCGGCGGCGAAGGCGGTCAGGAGGCGCGCCGGGGCAATGCGTTTCATCAGCGCCGAACCGGCAAAACGGCCCGACATGAATCCGATCTGGTGCCCGAGCAGGTAGTAGGCGGCGATGCGCGCTGTCATGCCGGGAACGGTGTGCTGCGCGAAGCGAATCACGAAGCTGGCAACGCCGACCTGCGCGCCAACGTAGAAGAATTGTGCGATCACGCCCTTCACCAGATGTCTGTGGGCAAGGACGCCATCGCGGCTGGCGGTCGCGGGCGCAGGGGAGCCGGAGCATTCACTCTTTTCGATGACTTCGGGCAGGTGCGTGAAGTAAATCAGCGCGGCCATCACCAGAAAAATGCCGGCGATGACCAGGTACGGCATGCGCGTAGAGCTGGCCTGGGCCGCGCGATAGGCGTGCTCCTGGGCGGCATTCATGGCGGCGACCTGCGCCGAAGTTTTTTCGCCGCCAGTGAGAATGAAGGCCCCGCCGATCAGGGGAGCAACCACCGCGCCGACGGAATTGAACGATTGGGCAAAGTTCAACCGGCGCTCAGAGCTGCCGTCCGGTCCAAGGATGGTGACGTAGGGGTTGGAGGCGACCTCGAGGAAACTCTGCCCGCAAGCCATGACGAACAGCGCGATCAGGAAGAAACGATAGAGGCCGATCATCGAGGCAGGCAGAAAGAGCAACGCGCCGGTCGCGCACAGGAGCAGGCCCGTCAAGATGCCACGCTTGTAGCCGATGCGCTCCATCAGCCATCCGGCCGGAAAGGCGGCGAGAAAGTAGCCGCCAAAAAATGCCACCTGGATAAACGAGGACTGGAAGTCGCTTAGGCCGAAGGCGACCTTGAAGCGTGGAATAAGAATGTCGTTGAGATTGACGCCAAGGGCCCACAGAAAAAAGAGACTGGTGATGAGCGTCAGCGGAACCAGGAAGCGGCGCTCGGTCAAGGGCACGTTTTGGCGGGGCGAATTCATCCGGGGAGTCAGCTCCTAAGTCAGCGCGCGGTCGAGATGGACGTAACCGCCGTCCACGTAAATGTGCTGGCCGGTGATGTGACCGGCGCGAGGACTGAGCAGGAAAAGCACGGCGGCGGCAATTTCGTCGGCGCAGGTCATGCGCTTGCCGAGAGGAATTTTCTCGGTGATGCCGGCGAGCTTCTCCTCGGGATTCGGGAAAGTACTGAGCCACTGTCGATAGAGCGGCGTCATGACCTCCGCGGGAACGACGGCGTTAACGCGGATGCCGTACGGCAAAAGTTCGACCGCCCATTCGCGGGTGAGGGCGAGGATTGCGCCCTTGGAAGAGGCGTAGCCCGAAGTGCCGCCCTGGCCGGTCACCGCCGTTTTGGAGGCGATATTGACGATCGGCCCCTGGGTCTTTTTGAGGTGCGGCAGCGCGAAATGCGCCATGTTGAAGTAGTGCAGCAGGTTGGTTTCGAGCGAAGCGACGTACTGCTCGGGCGTGCCCTGCTCCAGGCCGACGCGGTCGTTAACACCTGCGTTATTAACAAGCGCGCCGATGCCACCGGCGAGATCGGCGGCCTCGCGTACGATACGTTCGCAATTGGCGGGCTGGCGCAGGTCGGCGCAGATGACATGGGTGTTGCCGCCCTGCGCGCGAATTTCACCGGCGAGCCGTCCGGCGGCTTCTTCATCGCGGTCCACAATGATCGGCACCGCACCTTCGGACGCGCACTGGCGCACGATGGCAGCGCCGATTCCCTTGGCGCCGCCGGTGACGATCACGGCTCGGCCGCTCAGTTCTAAATGCATGCGGTGGTTTTCACCCGATAAAAACTAATTGCATTTGATCCCATGATCGCGTCAAGCGCGCCGGAGCCACACTGCGCGGCGTACTCGGCGATAAGGCTGGTGACCTGTCCGTAACCAGCGGCCAGAAGGCACACCGGCCAGTCGGAGCCGAAGATGAGGCGCTCGGGGCCAAACGCCTCGAAAACGGCGTCGAGATACGGCTTGCAGTCGTTGGGCGTCCAGCGCTTCCAGTCGGCCTCCGTGACCAGCCCGGAAAGCTTGCAGTACACGTTGGGATTTTCGGCCAGCGCATGAATCTGCTGCCGCCACGGACCGCGGACCCCGTCGCGGATAGGCGGCTTGCCGATGTGATCGAGGACCAGGCGCAAATCGGGCAGGCGGTGAGCCAATTCGATCGCGGCATGCATCTGGCGCGGATAAACCAGCAGGTCATACGAATATCCGAATGATTGCAGGAGGCGGAGACCGCGCATCAAATCCTGACGCAGGAGGAAGAGGTCGTCAGGCTCGGCCTGGACGATGTGCCGGAAACCCACCAGCCGCTCGAATCGCGAATAATATTCGAGGCGCTCGCCAACGAGGGGAGAACGAAGGTCGACCCAGCCTACGACGCCGAGGATAAACGAATGGCGCTCGGCGAGACTGAGGAGGAAAGCCGTCTCGCTTTCCGACTGATCGGCCTGAACGGCAATGGTGCCGGTAATTTCGTTGCGAACCAATTCGGGGACGAGGTCGGATGGAAGGTAGTCGCGCTGGAGCACCGACATTTCGGCGGTAATCCACGCGTCGCGGACCGCGTCGTACTTCCAGAAATGCTGATGAGCATCGATTCGCATCACGCTACTCATTCCCCGCGCAGCTTGAAGAAGCCACCGTCGATCGGGTAATCGACGCCAGTGATGAACGAAGCCTCGTCGGAACAAAGGAACAGCGCCAGGGTAGCGACCTCGTGCGGGTCGGCCATGCGTCCAAGGGGCTGCGCTTGCGACAATTTTTCCATCATCTCGCGCTCGCGGCCGGGATAATTCTTGGAGACAAAACCGTCGACGAAGGGCGTGTGAACCCGCGCCGGCGAGATGCAATTACAGTGGATGTTATGAACGATGTAGTCC
>JBOGLI010000215.1:0-4595 GCA_050746165.1 Terriglobales bacterium
CACCATTACCGTGGCCGATCTCCAGGTTTACTATCTCCAACTCGACCCCGAGCGCTGGACGCAAAACTCAGCCGGCTTACTCGATGACGCCGAGCGCGCCAACCTGCAGGCGCTCGCCGCCCGCCACGACGACGATGCATCGGCTGCTTCGCTCACCAATTCCGCCGCCATCGCCGGCACCCTGCTCGCCCTCCTGCTCGGCGCCATCATTTCTTACAAGACCTCTCGTTCCATCACCGAGCCGCTCTCGGAATTGATTAAGGCTTCCCGGGAAATCGGCGAGACCGGCGACCTCGACCATCACATCGACAGCAACCGCCGCGACGAGGTCGGCGAGTTGGCCCGCACCTTCAGCGCCATGATCGCCTACCTCAAAAGCATGGCCACCGTCTCCGAGGCGATCGCCGGCGGCAACCTCAGTGTCGAGGTCATTCCGCTCTCAGACAAAGACACCCTCGGCCATGCCTTCGCACGCATGATCCATGGGCTGCGCGCGCTGGTGAGCAGCGTCCGCGACAGCGCCGCGCAGGTGGCCAGCGCCTCCAACCAGGTCGCGGGCGCGTCAGAAGATTCAGCGCGCATCAGCGTGCATGCCGCGTCGGCCATCGACGAAGTCACCAGCACCATGCACGAGATGTCCATCAACGTGGAAAACGTGGTCAAGAACACGCAGGTGCAGGCCTCCAGTGTCAGCGAAACCTCGGCCTCCATCGACCAGATGGTGACCTCGATCCAGCGTGTCGCCGACACCGCCCGCGTGCTGCTCGACATCAGCGAACGGTCGCGGCTGGAAGTCCAGAGTGGCATCTCGACCATGGACAAAGCCACCGACGGGCTCAACCGCATCAATCGCTCGATCCAGGCCTCGGGAGAAATCATCGGTTCGCTCGGGCAGCGCGCCGACGACATCGGCCGCATCGTCGGCGTAATCGACGACCTCGCCGAGCAGACCAATCTCCTGGCGCTGAATGCCGCCATCGAAGCCGCGCGCGCCGGCGAACACGGGCTGGGATTCGCAGTGGTCGCCGACGAGGTGCGCAAGCTCGCCGAAAAATCCGCCCAGTCCACCAAGGAGATTTCCGAACTGATCACCAGCATCCAGCGCGAGGCCCGCCGCGCCGTCGAGAATATGGAAAAGAACACCGCCACGGTCGATGAGGGCCTGAACATGGGCAGCGAACTGCAGGCGGCGCTGAAGAAGATCTCGTCGGTGGTGACCGAGGTTTACAAATTCGCGCAGGAGATCGGCGGCGCTACCAACGAACAATCGCACGGATCGACCCAGATCGCGCGCGCGACGACGAAGCTCAACGAGATCACCTGCGAGATCAACTCCGCCGTCGAGGAGCAGGCTACCGGCGCGCAGGCGGTGGTCCGGGCGATGGAGAAGATGCGCGAGTTGGTGCAGCGCTCGACGTCGGGATCGACGGAGCTGGCCGCCTCCGCCGAACAGATGTCGAAGATGTCGTGCTCCCTGCTGGAAACCATGGACCGCTTCGCCATCGATGGTGTGCCGCATTCGGACCGCGCGTCGAAGGGCGGGGATTCCGGCGGCAACGGAAACGGCGCCCGGCGCTCCAAAACCAAAGCCGAGGATTATGTTCCGGCAACGCGCTACGCGGCGGCGGCGCGTAGCTAGGGAACTTTCACTTTCAGGTCAACTCGAAACTGCAACTCGAAACTGAATCTGATTATGGCCAACGAACAACAATGGATCGCGTTCCGGATTGCCGAGCAGGCGTATGGCCTGCCTATTGCGTCCGTTCGCGAGATCGTGCGCGCGCCGGATATTACGCCGGTTCCGCAGACGCCGCAGCACATCGCCGGCGTCACCAACCTGCGCGGACGGGTCATTCCGGTGATCGACCTTCGCATCAAGCTGCAACGTCCCGCCGCACGTTCGCCGAAAAGCCGCGTGCTGGTGTTGATGCTGGACGGAAGGCTGCTCGGCGTTCTGGTCGATGAGGCCAATGAAGTGCTGAAGATCGCACCCGCCGAAATCGAGGCCAGTCCCAATCTATTTGGCGAAGAGGACGAGAGCTACGTCAGCGGCATCGCGAAACATCGAGGCCGGCTGGTGGTCCTGCTCGACCCGGAAAAGCTGCTGCAACACGAAATCGCGCCGGAAACGGCATTGGTCTGAAACCATGGCAACTCTCGCGGTCCAACTCAGCGAGCCGGAATTGAAGCTGCTGCAGACGCTCATCTACGAGCAATGCGGCATGTACTTCGATGACCGCCGCACGCATTTTCTCGAGGACCGCCTGCACCGCCGTCTGCGCGCCTGCCGCATGGAATCGTTCTACAGCTATTACCGGCTGCTGACCAGCCGCGATGGACGAACCGAGTTGAGCGCACTGCTGGAAAACCTGACCGTCAACGAGACTTCCTTTTGGCGCAACCAACCGCAACTCGAGCTTTTTCACAAGACGTTGCTCGATAAGCTGTTCCGCCGCAAACACGCCGCGCGCGACTTCTCCATCAAGATGTGGAGTGCCGGATGTTCCACCGGGCAGGAGCCGTACACCATGGCCATGCTCACCTGCGATGCGCTGGCCTTTTTTCTCCTGCGTCACACGCCGATGGCGCAAAACTACTCGCCCAAGCCGATGGTGCCCTTGCCCTGGCGCTTGCAGATCGTCGCCTCCGACATCAGCTACGCCGCGCTGCGCACCGCCCAAGAGGGCGTCTACTCCGGCCAGCAGATCGCCCCCGTCGACTCCATGTACCGCCTGCGTTACTTCGACCGCGTTGGCGAGAACTACCGCGTCAAGGAAGCGCTCAAACAGGTCGTCCAGTTCGATTTTCACAATCTCAAGACCGAGTACTTGCCGCAGTGCAACGACGTGATCTTCTGCCGCAACGTCATGATCTATTTCGACGCCGCCGAGCAGAAGCGGCTCGTGGACAAACTGTGGCGCTGTCTCAACCCCGGTGGCTCCCTGCTGATCGGACATGCGGAGACGCTCTACGGCATCAGCGATCGCTTTCGCATGGTCCACCTCAACCACGGCACCGCCTACGAACGGATCGACGAATTCACCACGGATTGTCACGGATCACCACCGATCTGAGCACGATGATTTCTTTCATCTGTGTTGATCGGTGCGAATCCCTGGTGAATTCGGGCTACGAGGAGGAAGCATGACGCCGCAAGACGAGATGCGTCAGGTGTTTTTCGAGAGCGCTGCGGAACTGTTGCAGAAGCTGAACGACGAGGCGCTGCGGCTCGAAACCAATCCGCGCGACCGCGAGGCCGCGCGCGAAATCCGCCGCATCGTCCACACCATCAAGGGCGACTCCGCCGTGCTTGGTTTCCGCGAGTTGACCGAGCTGGCGCACGAACTGGAAGACGTCCTCGCCCCCGAAACAGGGGCAAGGGACACGGGGCAAGGGACACGGAGCAACGGGAACCCCTTGGCCCTTGACCCTCGTTCCTTGTCCCTTGACCCTCGTTCCGTGTCCCTCGCTCAGGTCGTGCTCAGCGCCGCCGATATGTTCGACGCCATGCTGGCGGCCTATCAAGGCGGATTGCATGCGCCCAGCGGCGATCCGCTGCGCGCCATGATCTGGAAACTGGCATCCACGCCCCCCTCGCCACCCGTACCGTCTGCCATGCAGCCCAAATTCGCCTGGAGTGACAACCAACGGGTTGCGGCGGAGGAAGCAAGCTCCCGGCAGCTTACGGTCTTTAATATCGCGATCAAGTTTGCTCCCGATTGCCCGATGCGGGCCGCCGGCGCGGAGCTCGTTCATCAGACGCTGCAAAGCTGTGGCGACGTCCTTGCCTGCGCCCCCGAGCGCTCCGCTTGGGCGGACGCGAATTGTATCGAAGCAGTACTGGCCACCCACTTCGACGAGGAATCCCTTTCCGCCAAACTGTTCATTCCCGGCGTCACCGCCAACCTCGTCGTGCAGCGCTGGACGGAACAGAGGAACAAGGGACAAGCGGCATGGGACAAGGCAAGCGAATCGGGGCAACAGGTGATCGGGACATCGGGTCAACAAAGTGCGCTCGGCCGTTCTTGTGTTGACCCGATGACCGGATCGCCCGATGACCCGATTCACTCTTCCCCTGACTCTCGCCCCTCGCCCCGCGACCCGCTCCTGCGCGTCGATGCCGCAAAAATCGACGCGCTGCTCGATCTCGTCGGCGAGTTGATCATCGGCAAATCGATGCTGCAACAGGCAATTGCTGATTTCTCGCAGCGTCACCCGAAAGATCCGTTGCGCGCGCGCCTCGCCGACGCGCTCGCCTTTCAGTCGCAAGCCTTGCGCAGCTTACAGCGCCACGCCATGGCCATCCGCATGGTGCCGGTCGAACAGTTGTTTCGCCCTTTTCCACGACTGGTGCGGGATGTCGCCCGCGCCTGCGGCAAACAGGCCACGCTTGAAACCTGCGGTCAAGAAACCGAACTGGATAAGGCGCTGGTGGACGCACTCGCCGAACCGCTCGGACACATCGTGCGCAACGCCATCGGCCACGGCATTGAGACTCCGGAAGAGCGCCTTGCCGCAGGCAAGCCCGCTGCGGGCATCGTGCGCCTGAACGCTTATCACCAGTGCAACCAAATGGTGATCGAAGTCAGCGACGA
>JBOGLI010000216.1:0-12459 GCA_050746165.1 Terriglobales bacterium
GGATTGGAGCGGCTTCGCCATCCCGCGCGCAAGGGCTGAAAGGGACATGGCGCGGACGCAAGCAGTCGCTCGACGCTCTGGATCAGAGTGGTGTCTGGCGATTCCGCGAATTATTGCCCGAAGTTGCTGACCGATCCAATGTTGTCTCGCTCCGCGAAGGAAACACTCCTCTCTACGAACTGCCACGTTGCGCGAAGGCGGCCGGGGTCGTGAAGCTTCTGGCGAAGCATCAAGGGATGAATCCGACCGGGTCATTCAAGGACACGGGCATGACGGTTGCGATTTCCGCGGCCCAGCAGAAGGGCTTTCAGTGGGTGGGTTGCGCTTCAACCGGCAACACTTCCGCATCGATGGCCGCTTACGCGGCACGCGCAGGAATGCGTGCACTGGTACTGATCCCGGAAGGAAAGATCGCGTGGGGCAAGTTATCGCAGTCGCTCGACTACGGCGCGTGCACGCTGCAATTGCGGGCCGATTTCGACGGATGCCTGCGGACGCTTGAGCAGGTTGTGCAGAAGTTTCCCGTGTACCTTCTTAATTCGCTCAACCCATATCGAATTGAAGGCCAGAAAACCGCCGCGATCGAGTTGATGGAGCAGCTCGATTGGGTGGTGCCCGACCACCTGGTGGTGCCGGGTGGAAACCTCGGCAACTCATCGGCCCTGGGCAAGGCGTTCCGCGAAATGCTCGCTCTCGGGCTGATTGACCGCTTGCCGAAATTGTCGATCATCCAAGCGGCGGGCGCCAACCCTCTGGTTGTGAGCATGCGTGAGCATGGCGGGTCGAAGATCACGGCGCAGCAGGCGGAGACGCGAGCGACGGCGATCCGCATCGGAAACCCGGCGTCGTGGATCAAGGCGGTGCGCGTTCTTCAGGAAAGCGGCGGCGCATGCGAAGACGTGAGCGAAGACGAGATCGCCGTGTCAAAAGCTGAAATTGGGGCCGACGGTGTCGGTTGCGAACCGGCGTCGGCGGTCACCCTTGCCGGCCTGAAGAAGCTCGTGAAGAGTGGATTCGTGCGGGCCGAAGAATCGGTGGTGCTCATTCTGACCGGTCACACCCTGAAGGACCCCGACTACACGCTCGAATTCCATCGCGGAGAGCTGGGCAGCGATTCCGAGATCGAGCGGCGTCTCCGCAAGCCGCCCCGTGTGGTCGAGTCCGATGCGCAGCGTGTCATCGCAGTTCTCGAAGAGGTGGGCAGGCAATGACGCGCCGACCGGCTACTCCGATTGAAATCACTTTGCCGGCAAGCTCGGCAAACCTCGGGCCGGCGTTTGATTCCGCGGCGATGGCGCTCCGATTGTTCCTGAAGGTTCGGGCGGAGGCTTCGGATCGATTCACCGTCACGGCGGGTGGGAGGGACGCGGAACTCTGTGGGGGAGTCGAAAACAATTTGCTGATCGAGACCTACACAAACGTCCTGCAATCGTTGGGGAAAGACGCGGTTCCGCTGAAGATCGCGCTCGATAACAAAATTCCCGTTGGCAAGGGACTTGGCTCATCGGCTGCTGCGCGGCTGGCGGGAATCGCGCTGGCCCGGCATTTTGGCAGGCTTGAATGGACCGACGACCAGGTCGTAGCGGAAGCTGCGGAACGCGAGCACCATGCGGACAACGTCGCGGCATGCTGGTTCGGTGGGGTGGTGGTGGTACACCTTGGAAAACCGAACGGATCGGGCAGGCCGCACATCGAAACGGTGCAACTGAATGCACGGAATTCGTGGCCAATCCTCCTGTGTATTCCCGAAGACAGGCTTCCGACCGAAGATGCTCGAGCCGTACTTCCCGAGCAGTATTCGCGTGCCGACCTGGTGTCGAGCCTGCAGAGCGCGATGTTGCTAACGGCGGCGCTCGTAAAGGGCAGGCCGGACCTGTTACGCGACGCGCTGAAGGACTGCGTTCATGAGCCGTACCGCAAATCGTTGTGCCCGCTGCTCGAGCCTCTGCAGTCGCTGGCGGGGACGAGCGGAATCATGGGTGCCGTGCTGAGCGGAGCAGGCCCTTCGGTGCTGATGGTGCTGGATCCGAAGGTGCCGGCGGAAGAGATAGTCGAGAGAATTGAAAAGCAACTGCGGCGACGGGGGATCCGGGCCGAGTTGGTCCTGACGCGCGTGGCAAGCCAGGGGGCGCGTGGACGCATACGGCGCGTTATAAGCGCGGCTTCGACCAGGAGGAGCAAGTGATGAAGGTGATTCACGTGGGCATTGCGGGGTACGGAACGGTCGGCCGGGGCACGGCGGAGGCGATCATCAATAACGCCGAGGAGGTCGTCCGTCGTACTGGCGCGCGCCTGGAGGTATCGGCGGTGTGCCGGCGCTCGCAAATACCGGCGGCGAGCGTGCCCCCCGGAACGAAAGTTTTTAGCGACTGGCGAGCGCTGGTAAACGATCCCAACGTGGATGTCGTGGTGGAGACCATTGGCGGGACAGACGTGGCCTACGACGTTATTCGAACTGCGCTGGAGTGCGGAAAGCCGGTAGTAACCGCGAACAAGAAGTTAATCGCCGAACGCGGCGCTGAATTGTTCGCGCTGGCGACGGCGCGGCAACTCCCGCTGGGTATTGAGGCGACAGTCGCCGGAGCTGTGCCCATCGTGCGGGTGCTGACGGAAGGGATAGGAGGCGACCGGGTGCTGGCGCTGCGCGGCATCTTGAACGGCACGGCTAACTACATCTTGTCGCGGATGCAGAACGACGGATTGTCGTTCGAGGAGGCATTGCAACTGGCGCAGCAGGCGGGCTATGCCGAGGCCGATCCTACGCTCGACATCGACGGTCTGGACGCGCGCGACAAGCTCTGCATCTTGACGCACCTGGCATTTGGCTGCCGTGTCGCGTGCGATCAGATTCCGGCGCAGGGAATTCGCCGCGTATCGGCCGACGACTTCCACTATGCTCGCCGCCTGCATTCGACGATTCGCCTGCTGGCGACAGCGGCAAACGGCGGCGACGGTCTGCATGTAGGCGTGAGGCCGTGGCTGGTCAGTCGTGATTCCATGCTGGCCGCCGTGGAGGGCGCGCACAATGCGGTTCTTGTCGACGCGGAACGCAGCGGAACTCACATGCTTTACGGCAAGGGAGCCGGTGGCGGGCCGACAGGAATTGCGGTGCTTTCCGATCTGCTCCAAATTGCGCGGCAGCTCGCGTCGGGAAATGGGGCCACTCCGCATAGTCCGGTTGCGGCGAACGGGAGATCTTGCCAGCTATTGCGCGAGATCGCGGTCAGTCCATGGTATTTGCGGTTGACGGTCCGAGACCAATCGGGGATCGTGGCGCGTGTGGCGACGGCGCTGGCATCACATGACGTCAACATCGATGTGGTATTGCAGGAACCGCATTTGAAGAAGGATCCGCTGTCATTTGTAATGATGACCGAGCCTGCAACCGAGCCTGCGATCTCAGCAGCCGTAGCGGAGATTGATCGCATGACGTTCCTGCACGTTCCGGTGCTTGCGCTCCCGGTGTTGCCGGCTGAAGCTCGCGTGGGATCGGGCGCGGGACCATCGAAGTAATTGCGGTCAGGCGCAGCAATCAACGTATAGCGGTATTGCGTCAGCGTCACCGCTCTACAAACGCGGTGAACTGGCTGAACCTACTTCGCTTCCCTGCTGGCGTGTAGCGGGATTATAGGCCAGGGCAGCGGATTTACAGGCACTCTGCCGCAGATAGGTGTCCACCGAAGCGGCTACCCTCCGACCTTCGGCGATCGCCCAGACCACCAAAGACTGACCGCGACGCATATCACCCGCGGCAAAGATGCCGGCGACTGAGGTCATGCCCGATACGTCCGAGGCAACGTTGCCGCGATCATCCAGCGCGACACCGAGTTCCTCGATGAGACCGCTCCGCACCGGTCCGACAAAGCCCATGGCGAGCAGAACGAGGTCAGCTTCTATCAGCACTTCGGTGCCGCTAATCGGCTCGAATGTCGGCGGTGGTCCGACTTGAACGACCTTGAGAGCGCGCACGCGATTGTGTTCGTCGCCAATGAAATGCGTGGTTGCGACGCCCCATTTGCGGGCTCCGCCCTCCTCGTGCGCGGCTTCCGTCCGGAGTTGCATCGGCCATGAGGGCCACGGCGTCCGCTGAGATCTTTCCTGCGGCGGCATGGGCAGGAGTTCCCACTGTTCGACCGACGCTGCGCGCTGGCGGTGGACCGTACCGAGGCAGTCGGCTCCAGTATCGCCGCCGCCGATGATGACGACTCTCTTTCCGGTCGCCACGATTTCCGGACGATCGATGGGAGTGCCTTCGCAGCGGAGGTTCTGCTGCGGCAGGAACTCCATCGCGAAGTGAATTCCGGAGAGTTCGCGGCCCGGCACGCGCAAGTCGCGCGGCATCTCGGCGCCGCCGCATAGGACCACGGCATCATGCTCACGCCGCAACTTCTCGGCCGGAATATCGCGACCGACATGACAGCCGGTGACAAATCGCACGCCTTCGGCGCTCATCTGCTCGAGGCGACGATCAATCAAATGTTTTTCCAGCTTGAAGTTCGGAATACCGTAGCGGAGCAGGCCGCCAGGGTTTCCGGCCTTCTCGTACACGGTAACGTCGTGGCCGGCACGCGCGAGTTGCTGCGCAGCAGCCAGTCCCGCCGGACCCGAGCCCACAACAGCTACGCGCCGGCCCGTCTTACGGACAGCCGGTTGTGGCCGGATCCACCATTCCCGGAAACCTCGCTCCACAATGTTTTTTTCGATTTCCTTGATCGTCACCGCGGGCTGATTGATCCCGAGCACGCACGCAGCTTCGCAGGGCGCGGGACATATCCTGCCGGTGAATTCGGGGAAATTGTTAGTCGCGTGCAACTGCCGCAGCGCTTCCTGCCACTGCCCGCGATACACGAGATCATTCCAGTCGGGGATCAGGTTATTGACCGGGCAGCCAGTGTGGCAGAAAGGTATGCCGCAATCCATGCAGCGCGCGGCTTGCGAAGCGAGTTTGTCTACTGGAAGCTGGCCGTAGATTTCCAGCCAGTCTTTCGTGCGGTCGGCGACCGGCCTTCGCGGTGGAAGTTCGCGACCGAATTCGAGAAATCCCGTTGTCTTACCCATGATGCACCTGAATTCCGGGCGCCACCGCGGGCAATGAAATTGGCGGCCGTACCGCGCGCGGTATGCCGAGAACGCGCTTGTACTCGCGCGGAAAGACTTTTACGAACCGCGACAGCGCGCCGTCCCAGTCAGCGAGCAATTCCTTTGCGCGCGGACTGCCGGTGAGCGCCGCATGACGCTCGATCAAGTGCCGCAGACGTTCGGCCTCATCGCCATCGACGATCGGTTCCAAGTCAACATCGGCAACATTGCATCGCTTGATTGCGAAGTCCTCGCATTCATCGAGAACATAGGCGAGGCCGCCGCTCATGCCGGCGGCAAAATTGCGCCCGCATTTGCCGAGCACGACTACGGTCCCGCGAGTCATGTACTCGCAACCATGATCGCCAACGCCCTCGACAACGGCCGTCGCGCCGGAATTGCGAACCGCAAAGCGCTCACCCGCGACACAATTGAAGAACGCTTCGCCGCTGGTAGCACCATAAAGCGCGACATTTCCGATGAGGATGTTTTCTTCCGGACGGAAGCGTGACTGGCGCGGGGGAAAGATCACCAAGCGTCCCCCGGAGAGCCCCTTCCCGACGTAATCGTTCGCCTCACCTTCCAAGCGCAGCGTGAGGCCGCGCGAGAGAAAGGCCCCGAAACTCTGACCAGCCGAGCCGGTGAATTCACAGGTGACGGTGTCGTCCGGCAGACCGTCGGTTCCGTATCGGCGCGCCACTTCACCGGTAAGCATGCCGCCGACGGTGCGGTGCACATTACGGACCGGGAAGCGCAGCACAACGGGCGTGCGGTGTTCCAGCGCGTCGCGTGCCTCCGCAACGATCTGGTGCCCGAGAGCGGCTTCCAGACCATGCTCCTGCGCCTGGATACAGCGGCGCGCGACGCGGGCCGGGGTCGCAGGGTTATAGAGGATGGCCGAATAGTCGAGGCCCTTGGCCTTCCAGTGTTCGACGGCAGGACGCATCTCGAGCATGTTGACGCGGCCGATTATTTCGTCGATTCTTCGGAACCCGAGTTCCGCCATGATCTCGCGCAACTGCTCGGCGACGAAAAAGAAATATTGAATGACGTGCTCGGGCTGCCCCTGAAAACGTTTGCGCAGCAATGGATCCTGCGTGGCAATGCCCACAGAACAGGTATTCAGGTGACACTTCCGCATCATCACGCAACCCATGGCGACGAGGGGAGCGGTCGCAAAACCGAACTCCTCGGCGCCAAGCAGCGCGGCGATGGCAACGTCACGGCCGGTTTGCAGTTTACCGTCGGTCTGAACGCGAATGCGACCGCGCAGATCGTTCATGACCAGCACCTGCTGGGCCTCGGCCAGCCCTAACTCCCACGGTATGCCGGCGTGCTTGATCGAAGAAAGGGGGGCTGCGCCGGTTCCACCACTATCGCCGCTGATCAGCACGACGTCGGCGTGGGCCTTCGCAACTCCGGCCGCAACCGTTCCCACTCCGGCTTCTGCCACCAACTTTACCGAGATACGCGCGCGCGGGTTGACGCATTTAAGGTCGTAAATGAGCTGGGCCAAGTCCTCGATGGAGTAAATATCGTGGTGAGGCGGCGGCGAGATCAGTCCTACTCCTGTAATCGAGCAGCGCAGGCGCGCCACTACATCGTCCACCTTGGAACCGGGAAGCTGGCCTCCTTCCCCGGGTTTGGCGCCCTGCGCCATTTTGATCTGCAATTCATCGGCGTTCACCAGGTAATGCGCGGTGACCCCGAACCTGCCTGAGGCGACCTGCTTGATCGCGCTCCGGCGAGAATCGCCACTGGTATCGGCAGCGAAACGAGCGGGGTCCTCGCCGCCCTCGCCGGTGTTGGACTTCGCACCGAGGCGGTTCATCGCAATTGCAAGCGTTTCGTGCGCTTCCTTGCTGATGGAGCCGAACGACATTGCGCCGGTCGTGAAGCGCTTCACGATATCCGCGGCAGGCTCGACTTCCTCCAGCGAGACTGGACTTTGCGCGCGCCTGAAATCGATCAGGCCGCGAAGGGTACACAAGTTGCGGTTCTGTGCGTCTACGGCGTCGGCAAACTCGCGAAATGTTTCGTAGCTCGCCTCACGGACGGCATGCTGGAGTTTGCTGACGGTCAGCGGGTTCAGCAGATGCTGCTCGCCGTGGACGCGGAAATGATAGTTGCCGCCCACCGACAGTTCGGTTTCGGACTCGGTCGACTCGCGGAAAGCGTACTCATGCTTCATCTGCGCTTCGCGCGCGAGCACTTCCAGTCCGACGCCGCCGATTCGCGACGGCGTACCGGTGAAATATCGATCGACGAGGTTCCGATCCAAGCCAATCGCCTCGAAGGCTTGCGCGCCACAGTAGCTCTGAAGCGTGGAGATGCCCAGCTTCGAAAACGTCTTCAGCAGCCCCTTGTTGACGGCGTGAATGAAGTGCTCCTGCGCGGTTTCGGGTCCGAGCCCCGGCGGCAGGCAGCCGCGCCGACGAATGTCCTCAATGGATTCGAGCGCAAGATAGGGATTGACCGCGCTTGCGCCGTAGCCGAGCAGCAGGGCGAAGTGCATGACTTCGCGCGCCTCGCCGCTTTCGACGATCAGTGCGACCTGGGTGCGCAGCTCCTCGCGCACGAGCAGGTTGTGAACCGCCGCCAGTCCGAGCAGGCTGGGGATGGGAGCATATTCGCGATCGACGCCGCGGTCGGACAAGATCAACAGCGTGTATCCCGCCTTGACGGCGAGCACAGCGCGGCGGCATAGCGCGTGAAGTGCGCGTTCCAGGCCATCGGCGCCGTCGCCGGCCTTGAAGAGCATGGGGAGCGTGGTGGCCAGCAGATCGCCACGCGAGAGCCGCCGCAGTTTTTCCAGTTCGCGATTGTCGAGGATAGGATGCGCCAGCTTCAGCGTGTGACAGCTTTCGGGGCGCTCATCAAGAAGATTCCCTTCCCGTCCAATGTAGTTTGCCAGCGACATGACCATCGCTTCGCGGATTGGATCGATGGGCGGGTTCGTCACCTGCGCGAACAGTTGCCGGAAATAATGGAACAGCGGCTGCGCTTTATCGGAGAGACAGGCGAGCGGCGTATCGGTGCCCATGGATCCGATCGGCTCCTCGCCGCGCTCTGCCATGGGCGCGAGAATCATGCGCAGATCTTCGTCGGTGTATCCGTGGGCGCGCTGGCGCGCAAGGAGCGGCTCGGTATCCGGCGCGTGGACGCGCGGCGGATCGGCCAAGTCGTTCAAATGAATCTGTTGCTGCCTGAGCCATCGCCCGTATGGCTGGCGGCTGGAAAGGGTCCGCTTGATCTCGCGATCCGATATGATGCGGCCTTCCACGGTATCAACGAGGAACATTTTTCCGGGTTGAAGACGGCCCTTGGTGCGAATGTCCTGCGGAGGGATGTCGAGAACGCCGGCTTCCGAAGCCAGCACGACGAGATCGTCGCGAGTGATAACGAACCGTCCCGGGCGCAATCCGTTGCGGTCCAGCACGGCGCCGACCATCCGGCCATCGCTGAAGGCAACCGCCGCCGGACCGTCCCATGGTTCCATCACGGAAGCGTGATATTCGTAAAACGCGCGCTTGGTGCGGTTCATGTGGCGATTGCCGTCCCACGCTTCCGGCACGAGCATCGCCATCACGTGCGGTAACGAGCGGCCCGCATGCAGCAAAAGCTCAACGACGTTGTCGAGGCTCGCCGAGTCGCTTCCTCCCGGCGTGATGATGGGCAGGAGCTTCTTGATATCGTCGCCGAATAGCGGTGACGAGATGACGGACTGCCGCGCATGCATCCAGTTGACGTTGCCGCGCAGCGTGTTGATTTCGCCGTTGTGCGAGATGAACCGATAAGGATGCGCCAATTGCCACGTCGGAAAAGTGTTGGTCGAGAAGCGCTGGTGGACCAGGCACAGAGCGGTGATCACCGCGGGGTCGGAGAGTTCACGATAGAAACGCGCGATTTGCGGCGCCAGCAACAGTCCCTTGTAAACGATGGTTCGCGCCGAGAGCGAGGGAACGTAGAACATCGATTTGTGCGGGAGGTCCGAAGCGGCGATTGCCTGCTCGGCGCGCTTTCGGACAACGTACAGCTTGCGCTCGAACGCGTCTTCATCCATGCCGGGAGCGCGCGCGACGAAAACTTGCTCGATGTAGGGTTGCGAGCCGCGAGCGACACGTCCAATGGCGGAGGCGTCCACCGGCGTATCGCGCCAGCCGAGAACGCTGAGGCCCTCCTCGCGCACAATGGTCTCCAGAATGCCCTCGCAGCGGAGACGCTCCGGCGGTTCGACCGGAAGAAAAACCATGCCGACGCCGTATTCGCCGCGGTCGGGCAAGCGAAAGCCCAGGCTTGCACACTCTCGTGCGAAGAATTCGTTGGGAACCTGAAGGAGAACGCCGGCGCCATCACCTGTATCGGAATCACACCCGCACGCGCCGCGGTGGGTGAGGTTGTTCAGTACCTCGATACCCTTCTGCAGGATGTCGTGCGATCGCTGCCCCTTGATACTCGCTACGAAACCCAGACCGCAGGCATCGTGCTCGTGCGCGGGATCATAGAGGCCTTGTGCCCCGGGTAGTCCATGGCTCGCCACTGCTCACACCGTCCCCTACTAAACGTCACTGAGGACACTCGTCCCACAGACAGGAAGAATACGGAGTGAGGCGCACCTAAGTACAATTCAGAAATTTGCTACGACGCATTTGTTTTTCCGTGAGGTGGAGGTTGCCGCGCAGGTGGTGCAGGCCGCTGATGACTCAGCAAGGCCCCAGGAGAGGACAGGAATCGTGGAGTTTGGCCGGAAAAATAAGGACAGTTGCGGAAGATCATCCGGTGAAACACTGCTTGTAGCTAGTGGCAAACTGAATTATGCTCTCCGCGCCATGGCGTCTCCTAGCCTTATCCCTGCTTCCGCCTCGCGTCGCGGCAAGGAACTGCACGTACCGCGCGCGGCCTCATTGCCGGCTACCTGTGTAAAGTGCGGATCCGCCGCATCGCGGCCCTGGCGGAAGAAGTTCTACTGGCACAATCCGTTGCTGTACCTGATGATCATTTTCCCCGGACTGCTTATTTACGCGATCGTTGTTTTGATCGTGCGCAAGCAGATGGAGCTGAACGTTCCACTGTGCGATGCGCATCACTCCGACCGCAAGCGGTACAACCTGATCGCCACGTTCATGATTGTCCTGTGCATTCCGGCCGGGATTTTCCTGGGCATCTACGGTTCGGAAGCGCTTGGATGGATAACAGGAACGTTAATGTTCGTGGCCGCCGTGGTTTTCTATGTCATGGCGGGTATGGGTTTTGCGCCCAAGAAGATCGACGAGTTAGGCGGAGTGTTCCGCGGAGCGTGCCCGGCCTTCCTCGACCAATTACCGCAACAGCCATAGGACGCCCGTGACTGCAGATGCCGGTCCCATGTCGAAGATCGTAATCAGTGAAACGGAAGTACAGTCGGTTTCGTTGCCGATTGAGCCGCTCGCGCCGCCGAAATTGGCGCCGCCGATCCCGCTGTGGGCGCGGTTGGTGATGTTGCCGCTGGTGCTGGCATTGCCCATCCTGGCCATCGTGGCACTCGTGATGCGCCTGGCGCTTCGAGCCACCCCGCCGCGAACGCAGCAGGCGTGGCATTCGTACCTGATGGCACTGCTGATCTCGGCATCGTTCGTGTTCACCGTCTCGGCGGTCGTGGTGTATTCGTACGTGCCACTGCCGCCGGAAGCGATCAGCTCGGGATTGAGTGACCTGGACGAGCGCACTGCATTCCCTTCCCTTCCAACTGCGCAAGCAATGACCGGCGTGGACGTCGCGCAGCAACTCAAGCCGCTGGTCATGGTGGCCTCGCCGGCGATGAAGACATGGTTTTCACGCGGGCAGATGGCAAGCGGTTACGTCGGGGCCGCCGTGTTGTTGTGGGCGAATGCAAATGGCTATCTGTTCGCGACGGCACGCCATGTGGCGCTGGGGGAAAACGGGAAATTCAGGTCCGGGCAGCGGGTGTTGCTCACGACCGCTACCAGCGGCTGGGCGGGGGCGGAGGTCGTCGGGGTACACCGGCGCGCCGACCTCGCATTGCTGTGGTTGGCGCGACATGAGGGCAGCGCCGAATTTACGCAACCGTTGGTAGCGGAAGGCGCCGTGCGCGAAGGCAGCAACGTATTCGTCATCGGCCACCCTGAAGGCTTGAACTTCACGCTGACCGGCGGGATGGTCTCACGACTGGCGGGCGACATCGTGCAGATCTCCGCCCCGGTGAGCCCGGGAAACAGCGGCGGCCCAGTTTACGACGATCACGGAAACCTCCTTGGAATCGTCGTCGGGAAGGTAGATCGCTCGATCGATCCGAACGCCGAGAATCTCAATTTCGCGGTGAACGCCAGCCTGCTGCACGAAACATCCGGATGGGATTTTCACGGCGACGGCCAGAAGCGCCTTGCGGAATTCATCGACGTGACAAACAAAAAAGCTAACTCGACAAAGTGACATGACCAGAAAGATGCCAATGCTGAACGTAACAGTATTCGATTCGACGGAGAACAAGCGCGTGCCCGTCGAGCTGCCCGATGATGCCCCGGTCAATAAGATCATCGCGGTTCTCGTCGACAAGCTGATGCTGCCGAAAAATGGGCCGGATGGAGCGCCGCTCAGCTACAAGTTTCACCATAAGAATTCGGGCCGGCAGATCCATGACGTGCAAACGCTTGCCCAAGCCGCGGTCAAGGACGGCGACATTCTTCGCCTCCAGCCCGAGATAACGGCCGGCTGAAGATGACCGCCGGCGCCAGCGCACGCATCGAGATTCCCGCGGAAGACCGCTACAGCCGTCTCCGGCTCATCACGTGGTGGGAGCAGGAGAAGATCTCGGCTGCGCGCGTTCTCGTCGTGGGCGCGGGGGCGCTGGGGAACGAGATCCTGAAGAATCTGGCGCTGCTTGGGTTCCGCAGTGTCGTCATCGTCGATTTGGACACGGTGGATGTGACCAACCTTTCGAGATCGGTGCTGTTTACCGAAACCAATATCGGGACTCCCAAAGCGACGGCCGCAGCCGCGGCGATGCGGCGGATTTCGAGCGCCGTATCTGCGCTGCCGCTGACCGCGAATATCCTGTCGCAGGTAGGGTTGGGAATTTTCGATTGGGCGGACGTGGTGCTGGGCGGTCTCGATAACCGGGAGGCGCGGCTTTGGTTGAACCGAGCTTGCTGGCGGATGAACAAGCCCTTCGTTGACGGCGGAATCGAGGGCATCAATGGCGTGGCGCGGGTGTTCCTGCCAGGCCAGCCACCGTGTTACGAGTGCACGCTGGGCGAAATCGATTGGCAGATCCTGCAACACCGGCTCGCATGCAACTTGCTGACGCGAGCAGAAATCGAGTCGGGCAAGGTCCCGACCACGCCGACGATTGCGTCGATCATCGGCGGTATTCAGGTGCAGGAG
>JBOGLI010000217.1:0-2113 GCA_050746165.1 Terriglobales bacterium
GGAGGAAAGAAATCAGTAGAGATCATGTACGCGAAGGAGAGAAGTGGTGCCGGGAGGGGGACTCGAACCCCCAAGGGCCGAAGCCCGGCGGATTTTGAGTCCGCTGCGTCTGCCAGTTCCGCCATCCCGGCTTTGTCGAGAACAGAGCGGCAAAACCAAGGTTACAGCATGGTCATTGGGGGCGCAAGGAAGGCGTGTTTCCAGACATCGGGCAGCGCCGGGCGCGATTCCCCGGCGTCAACCATGCCGGTCAAACCCGCATGTGCTTGTACGCAGGATCGGGTACGCACGAGCCGACGATGGGCTGGCACTCGCCTTGGTGACCGCGCTGGAGGCAGCAATTCGCGGCGCGGGTGCACTCGTTATGCAGGAGCTTGTATTGTTCGCGCCACCAGAACCGGTGTGCGCGCTCCGCCGCCTCCGTGGGCGCGGTGCCGGACTGGTAAGAACGGTGGAAGTTGTAGGTCCAGAAGGCCTGCCACTCGTCAGTGGCCATGTGCATGGATTCGAGTTCGGCGCGGACGCGCTTGATCCAGGTCCCGTAAGTCACAACTGTTGCCCTGATCTTGATTGTGGCATCGATTGAAGCGATTTGGGGTGACCTCAAGCACCACCACTTGTGACGCGGGACCGGCAGTTCACGAGCGGTTCACCTTCCACAGTATCTGGCGCAGCATTCCAGTCAGCAGGACCGCATCATCCGCGTTCAGCGCGAGGCGGCGGACGAGTCGGCGAATTTTCTGTTCCGTCGAAGTGGCGGTGCGCTCCTTCACGTAGCCGCTGGCGCGCAGGGCATCGAGCAGAACCGAGGTGAGGCGGTCGATCTCAGCGGTGGGCGCCTTGGTTGCTGCAGGAGCCCGTTGCGGCAGTTGCACCGTTGCCTTCGCCCTGCTCTGGCGCACGAGTTCATACAAGCAAATGGAAACCGACTGGCCCAGGTTCATCGACGGGTGCTCCTCGCGGGTGGGAATGCGCAGCAGCCAATGGCAGTAGGTGAGATCGTCGTTGCTGAGGCCGGTCTTTTCCGACCCGAAAACGAGGGCGACGCGGCCTTTTGCCACGTGGGCTCGAATGGCGCGGCCAGCCTGCTCGAGGCGGTAGAGAGGCAGATCGAGATCGCGCCGGCGCGCGCCGGTCGTGCCGACGACCAGCTCACAATCGGCAACGGCAGCGGATAGATCGCGGAATTCTTTCGCCTTGCGCATGACCTCGACAGCTCCCACCGCGGAGCGCGCTTCGCGGAAGGCAACGTCATAGGGCTGGACAACGCGCAGCCGCGAGAAACCGAAGTTGCTGATGGCACGGGCCGCCGCTCCGATGTTTAACGGGTTGCGGGCGCCGACCAGCACCACGACAAGACGATCGCGTTCGCGAGCTTCGAGCACCGAAACATCGTAATTCGAAATCGGTGATTCGTAATTCGCAATCCACCGCAAACGGTAATCGGAAATCGGAAATCGAGGCCCTGATTTGGGGGCTCGATACTTTCCGAATCCCGGATGCCTGATCCGCAGTCCTGAACCTGCGTCTTTTTAATAGGGCGCGGCGTATTATAGGCGGTGAAATTCCATCCTTTCGCGGGACGGAGGCGACATGGCGGGTTGGATTGTCCTTGGAATCGTAGGCGCATTCGTTATCTTTCTCATCGTCATGTACAACGGGCTGGTGAGCCTGAAGGTGCGCGCCGACGCATCGTGGAGCGATATTGACGTACAACTGAAGCGCCGCCACTACCTGATCCCCAACCTGGTCGAGACGGTGAAGGGCTACGCCGCGCACGAAAAGGGCACCTTCGAGAACATCGCAAAGTGGCGCTCGGCGGCGATGGGCGCGACCTCACCGGCGGACAAAGCGCAAGCGGAAGGACAGCTCACCATGGCGTTGAAAGGGCTGTTCGCCGTGGCCGAAGCCTACCCGCAGCTAAAAGCGAACGAAAACTTTCTCGGGCTGCAGAACTCGCTGGCACAGATCGAGAGCGACATCCAGAACTCCCGGCGCTACTACAACGCCGTGGTGCGCGATTACAACACGAAGATTCAATCGTTCCCGGGCAACATGCTGGCGGGCATGATGGGTTTCCAGCCGCGACAGTTCTTCGAAGTGGAAAGCGCGG
>JBOGLI010000218.1:0-2333 GCA_050746165.1 Terriglobales bacterium
GAAAACCTGCGCGCCACGGTTGAGCGCGTGGACAAGCTGAAGGCGATTCTTCCTCAAGGCATGTCGTTGCCGGAGATGGCGATCCGGTTCATCCTTTCGAACCCGGACGTGAGCACGAATATCATCGGCATGCGCGACGAAGTGCATGTCAAACAGAATGTCGCGTGCAGCGATGCGGGTCCGCTCCCGGCGGACCTTTTGCGCGAACTGAAGCAACACCGCTGGGACCGTAAAACTACGCCGTGGTCGGCGTAGTTTCAGCGCTGGCTTGCTTCCCCGGACTTCACGCGACGCAGGAACTCCTCCGATTTACCGCGCGGAATCGTGACCGGCTTCCATTCTGACGAGCGGAAGTGCTTCGCGAGGAAGATAATCTGGCCGATGTGGTTGGCGTAGTGTGCCACCTGGCGGTTGATCGCCTGCATGACCGAGTGGGGCTCGCCGCGAATGAAGACGGTACGATTCACGTCAGCATCGGTGAGCGGTTCGAGCGCGTCAAATACATACCTCCAGCCGCGCTCCCACATTGCGAATACTTGTTCCCGTGTTAAGCGCTCGGGCATTTCGAACTCGGTGTCGCGATGGCGATCAGGTTTCTCTCCGTCGGTGGTCAGGAAATCCTCCCATCGCGAACGCATGTTGCCCGCCAAATGCTTGACGATCAGCGCGATGGAATTGGATTCCGGGTCGATGGAACGGTGGAACTCGTCGTCGCTCACCTGCGCCATGGCTTTGTCGGCAAGATTCTTCCATTGGCGGAAGAGCGCGAGTGAGTCAGCGATATACGAGGTGGTGAATTCGTGTGCCATCGTTTTCTCCTCCGGAGCAGGGTGGACATCCAGCGTTACAAATCAATCCAGCTCTCGAGTTCTGACATCGAGGTGACTCGCGGCAGCCCCGAGCCAGCATAGACGCCAGCGACATCCATCAAAACGGCATGTAGTCCGGCGGCACGCGCGCCGGCATAATCGACGGATTGAATGTCGCCTACGTAGAGCGAGCGTTCAGGAGCTGAACCGAGCGACTCCAGGGCGGCACGGAAGATGCGCGGGTCTGGCTTCTCGGCGCCGCAGTGATGCGAATCGACGACCGAGTCGAAGCAATCGCCGAGTCCTACCTCCCCAAGCAGGCGCGAGATGCTGCCATCGGAATTGCTGATAATGCCGAGGCGGTAGCGTTGACGCATGCGTTGCAGCGATTCACGCGTTCCCGGCCGAACGCGCCGCCAGTTGATGCCGGCGCGCGTGGCGGCGACTAACCGATCGCGAATGGCGTCGTCGGCGATTTCCATTTCCCGAAGAAGGCGGTCGTAATAGAGCTGCCAGTAACGGGCGTCGACCCCGGTGGAACCGTGCGCGCGAGCTTCATCGAGTTGATGCTTGGCGTCGCGCTCGGCGAGATAAAGCTGCTCCTGGGTGGGACTGCGATGGATTTCGTCGAGCGCGGCGAGCGTTAGCCGGGGGTCAGGAAAAACCAGGGTCCCTCCCGCATCGAAAAAGAGCGTCTCAAGTTTCATCGAAGCCCACCATGACGGGTTCCGGGTGCAGGTCAATGCCGAACTTGTAGCGGACGCGTCCTTGAATATCGTTCTTGAGGGCCAGCACGTCAGCCGCGCAGGCGCCGCCACGATTTACGATGGCGAGCGCATGTTTCGATGAAATTCCAACGGGACCCCTGGCGTACCCCTTCTGGAAGCCGGCATGCTCCACCAGCCAGGCGGCAGGCACCTTATGCGACTGGCCGTCGGCAGGATACGAGGGAACTGCCTCGCCCAGCTTGGCGCATGCGTCCACGAGGTCTCCGTACTTGGCGGGCGGGAGAATGGGGTTTTTGAAAAACGATCCGGCGCTGCGCGCGTCCGGATCCCCCGGAACGATGAGCATCGCCTTACGATGGCGAATTTCGCGCACGGCTTCGCGAACCTGCTGTAGCGTCGGCGAGGCGATGTTCCGTTCGGCGAAGTACTCCTGCAGATCGCGATACGCAAGGCTGGGCAGGCCTCCGCGGACGAGCCCGAACGTCACCTCGGTGATAATCCATTTACCTTGTTCGCGGGTGTTGAAGCGGCTGGTTCGGTACGCGAATTCACACTCCGACCGGACAAGCTCATGGACGGAAGCATCGTCGATGCGCACCGCCTTTACGCGTTGGATCGTATCGGATACTTCCTGTCCGTAGGCGCCGACGTTTTGTACCGGTGTGCCGCCGACGGTACCCGGAATGCCGCTCAGGCATTCGATGCCGGCGTAATTCGCGGCGACGGCGTGAGCGACGAAGGCGTCCCACTCCCCGCCCGCGGCGACGCTGAAAACATCGCCCTAGCGTGACATGCC
>JBOGLI010000219.1:0-2727 GCA_050746165.1 Terriglobales bacterium
CACGTACACCGCGCGTACGGCGAACGAGAAGAGCATTACTGCGATAATGAACCAGGGACCGGATTTGCCAACTGCCTGCTCGGCGATGCTGCCTGCGTAAAAGGCCGAGGAGCCGAGGTCATTTAGAATGACAGCGGCGGCGCGCCAGTAGGAGATGAACGTAAGCATGATCGAGGTCGCGACGACAATGCGAACCCGGTCGTTCGTTCCACCACCCTGGATGTTGTCGGCCATTTAGATTCGAATGGGATTCTTGTTCAGCGTTCAGTCCTGCATCCCGTCGTCGGGCGCGGTCTCGGCGGCTTCGTCGCTTAGCACGGTCTCGACATCTTCCACGGCCGTGATCAGCACCAGCACGGCGGAGCCCACCAGGCCGCCGAAAAATAATACTTCGAGCGCGTGTATGCCGATTTTGACCGCCTCGTTCATCCGCGAATCATCATAACGCATGGCCTCCACGCAACAGAACGCCGTCGCCATCAATCGCCCACGTACGGGTGTGCAACCTCGTGCGCTGCTGCTGGCCGCGATCTCGGGCGTGCTCCAGGTCGTCATCTTTCCTAGCGCGGACCTCAGTTTTCTCTGCTGGATCGCCGTGCTCCCGCTGCTGTTGGCGCTCGTTCAGGCGCGATCCGACGGTCGCAGCTGCGTTCCCGCTACTCCGGGACAGGGTTTTCTCCTCGGCTACATCACCGGGCTGATTTGGTCGCTGGGCGCCTGCTATTGGATTTACGACGTCATGCACAACTACGGCGGCCTGCAAGGGGTGGTCGCCGCCGGGGTCGTGGTGCTCTTCAGCCTCGCCATGGCGTTCTCTTGGGCGGTATTCGGGTTGGTCATGGCGCTCCTGGCCGGCGGACGCCTGAAAGATAAAGCGATTTTGCTCGCGCCCTTCGTGTGGGTCATCACCGAGATGCTGCGCGGATTCCCATTCGACTTCCGCTGGGAGCCGCTCGGAACGGTGCTGGTCAACAACATCCCGCTCTCGCGACTGGCAACCGTCACCGGGGTTTACGGGCTGTCGTTCGAGATCGTTGCCGTCAACGTTGCCTTTGCCGCGGCCCTGATCGTCCGCGGACGCCGCCGGACGGTCTTGCTGGCCACGTGCATCATCTCCGTCGGGGCGCTTGAGTCGGGGAACCTATTGCAACCGCCGCGCATTCCGGCGAACGGCACCGCCCGACTGGTACAGTCCAACATCCCCATCCTGGCTGGAGAGCAGTGGTCGCAGGGCTACTTCGACCAGACCATGAAGGACCTCGCCGATTTGAGCATCCCTCAACCGGGCCAGGCCGACCCAACGCAACCGCCGGTGGACCTCATTGTCTGGCCGGAAACCCCGGCGCCATTTTTCATCAAAGATCCGCGTTTTCGCTCGGCGGTAAGCGATATCGCACGCCGCGCACACGCTGCGGTCATCGTCGGGAGCCTGGGCTTGCCGACGCCACCCCAGGGAGACGAGCTGTACAACTCGGCGGCCATCATCGCCCCCGACGGCACATGTGGTGCGCGTTACGACAAGATTCACCTCGTACCCTTCGGCGAATATGTGCCCTTCAAGCAGTTACTCGGCTTTGCGAACTCGCTGACACACGAGGTCGGCGACTTCATCCCTGGCCGTCAGCGCAATGTTTTGCGTGCCGACAATCTCGCCGCCGGCGTCTTCATCTGCTACGAGTCGGCCTTCCCGGACGAAATCCGGCAGTTCGCGGCGAATGGGGCGCAACTGTTCGTCAACATCTCCGACGACGCCTGGTACGGCGACACCTCGGCGCCTTGGCAGACATTGCAGCAGACGCGCATGCGCGCCATCGAGGACCGCCGCTGGGTGCTGCGCTCCACCAACAGCGGCATCACTACCGTTATCGATCCTTTTGGACGCGTCCTCGACACCGCCCCCCGCGACCGGCGCACTTATATCGACGTGCCCTACAGCCTGGAGCCGAGCACCACGTTCTACACCCGCCACGGCAACTGGTTCGTGTGGCTGTGTGGGATAATCTCAGTGGTAGCGCTGGTTGCAACATTCTTGCCGCGACCTCGTAAATCGTAGTTCGAAATTCGGGCCCGTGGATCTAGCGGTTGAATTTGAATTTCGAGCTCCGAATTACGAATTACGGATTACGTTTTTTATGCAGAACATCACCGAACTCGAACAGGAATTCCTCCCGTTGCGCGACAAAGTGCGCGAGCTGCGGGAGTATCTTTGACGCTCCCCGCCTGAAGATCCAACTCGCGGAAATCGACAAACAAGCCTCCGATCCGAACCTGTGGTCCGACCCGCAGCGCTCGCAAAGTGTCATGCGCGAGAAGAAGCGGCTCGACAGCCTGCTCAACACCGAAGCCGAACTAGCGCGGCGGGTCAGCGACATCGACGCCTATTTCGAACTCGGACGCGAGGGCGAAGACGTCTCCGGCGATATTCGCCGGGAAATGGACACGCTGCGCCAGCTCGTCGACAAGCTCGAGACCGAGACCCTGCTCTCCGGCGACAACGACGCGCGTAACGCCATCGTTACCATCCACCCGGGCGCCGGCGGCACCGAGTCGCAGGACTGGGCCGAGATGCTCATGCGCATGTACATGCGCTGGATCGAGCGCCGCGGCTTCAAGGTGGATGTCGTCGATCTCCAGCCGGGCGACGAGGCCGGCATCAAGAGCACGACGTTCACGGTGACGGGCGACTACGCCTACGGCCTGCTGCTGGCCGAGGCCGGCGTGCATCGC
>JBOGLI010000220.1:0-3463 GCA_050746165.1 Terriglobales bacterium
GGCGTGACCGGCGGGGCCCTGATTCGTCGCGTCGAACCTCAATATCCACCCAATGCTCGCGCGCTTCGTCTCAGCGGAACCGTCGTCCTGATCGCCCACGTCAGCAAGACGGGGACGGTCGCTTCCATTGATGTTGTGAGTGGCAGCCCCGTCCTCGCCGCTGCCGCCGCCAACGCCGTGCATCAGTGGCGCTACCAGCCGTTCCTGCTCAATGGCCAGCCCATCGAGAACTCCATTACCGTTCAGGTTAAGTTCAACCAGCCCCAGTGATTTGCTTCCCGCTAACGAATTTTCTTGCTCCATCCCATGGCTCCACGGCAAAATACTTGTGTCTCGTCACAAGCAGATGTGCTGAAGCTTTTGGCCTCATCGCGCATCTGTATGACTAGGCAACGTTTTTTGTCGGCTTCAACAACCCCGTAGGTTGGGCCCGGAAGGGCAGTGAATCTACTGGAGCCGAGGATGCTTTCAACATCCCCGTTCCGAATGGAACTGAAAGCGGTGGAGATTTGGCTACAGCAGCAGCGTCCTGTTCTCTCGACAATTATCTCGTCTTACCCGACCGCTCCATGGACGAGCGCATCGCCGCCGCCAAGCAGGCGCTTGGAAACGACGTCGTCGTCCTCGGCCACCACTACCAGCGCGACGAGGTTGTTCGCTTCGCCGACTTTACCGGCGATTCCTACAAACTTTCCAAGCAGGCCGCCAAGGCCTCCAGCCGCTACATCGTTTTTTGCGGCGTGCACTTCATGGCCGAAAGCGCCGACGTGCTCAGCCGCCCTGACCAGCAGGTGGTCCTCCCCGATCTCAACGCCGGCTGCTCCATGGCCGACATGGCGGAAATCACCCAGGTAGAAGACTGCTGGGAGCAGCTCGTCCGTCTCGGCATCACCACGCCGGAAGGGAAGGGCGTCACCCCGCTGACCTACATGAATTCCACGGCGGCCATCAAGGCTTTCTGTGGCGAGCGTGGCGGACTGGTCTGCACCTCCTCCAACGCGCGCGGCGCCTTCGACTGGGGCTTTGCCGACAATCCGAAACTCCTCTTTCTCCCCGACCAGCACCTCGGCCGCAACACCGCTTTCAACATGGGCATATCGCTGAGCGACATGGTTGTCTGGGACCCGTTCCAACTTCAGGGTGGCAACAGCGCCGATCGCCTCCGCGCCGCGAAGGTAATTCTCTGGAAGGGACACTGCTCGGTTCACCAGCGCTTCCTGCCCGAGCACGTGGACCGCGTCCGCGCCAATGATCCTGGCATCCAGGTGATCGTCCATCCCGAGTGCCGCCTCGAGGTTTGCCAGAAGGCGGACGCCATCGGCTCGACCGAGCGCCTGATAAAGATCGTGAAAGACGCGCCCGCCGGTTCGCGCTTCGCCATTGGCACCGAGATCCACCTCGTCAATCGGCTGGCGAAAGAGGTTGCGCCAGCCAAAAAGGTCATCACTCTCAACGAGTCGGGCTGCCTCTGCACCACCATGTTCCGCATTTCGCCGCAGCATCTCTGCTGGGCGCTCGAGAACCTGGTGGACGGCACCGTCGTCAACCGCATCCGCGTCAGCGACAACGTGAAACACTGGGCCAGGATCGCCCTCGACCGCATGCTGGAAATTCAGTAGTCGGAGATTTGAAATTTGTAATTTGAAAATTGCAAAGTTGCCGATGACATATTGTGTGCGATTAGAAACCTTCAAAACGCTGCTTTCGAGCGGATCGCTACTTTGCAAATTACAAATTTCAAATTACAACTACCCAAATCACCTGTAGTAATCTGTAGTTAATGAAGACCTTCACCCTCGACGAAGCGCACGAACTCCTGCCCGTGGTGGAATCTCTTCTCCGACGCGGCATCGAGTGCAAGCGCCTGATCGATGAGGTCGAAGCAGAGTTCAAAGCCACCAACCAGGAAATCTTCCTTCGTGGCGGCATGGCTCTCGACATCATGGCCATCGCCCGCCGTCGCGCCGAAAGCGATAAGGCCATTCAGCGCGTGAAAGACATCCTGGGCGAGATCGAGGCCATCGGCGCACAGGTCAAGGACCTCGATATCGGCCTCATCGACTTCCCCTGCCGCGTCGACGGGACCACCGTCCTCCTCTGCTGGAAGCTCGGCGAACAGCGCATTACCCACTGGCATGGCACCAGCGAAGGCTTCGCCGGCCGCAAGCCCCTCCACGACCGCATCCCTCGCACCCGCAAATCCAAGCCCGGCAACTAATCGCGTTTTTATTTAGGTTCGGCCGTTTGTCATCCCGAGCGGAGGCGGCCCGGTTTTGGCCGCCGCAGTCGAGGGACCTTTTGTTTCCTCCGCGTCCTCTGCGCTGAAATCTTCAATCATCAATCGACAATCGGAATTGTCTTTGTTCTCTCTTCGCGCAACTCCGCCCCGTTCCCCTTGTTACAATTCACAGTGGGATTTATGAGTAAGTATCTGAAGTTCCTCGCGCTCATTGCTGCGGTCATTCTCCTGGTTGCCTGCGGACACGACTTCTGGGCCACTTCCTCCAACAACTCGAATAACCCCTCCGGCGTCTCCGGTAAGTTCGCCTACGTCGCTAACAACGGCAACGCCACCGTTTCCGAGTACACCGTGTCGAATGGCACTCTCACCACGGTTTCCGGATCGCCCGTGACCGCGGGTGTCGGTTCATCGCCCGTGGCTGTCGCCGCCGACTCCGCCGGTAAATTCGCCTTCGCCGCCAGTTCCGGTGGCGGCGTGGTCTCCTACATGGTGGACCGCACCACTGGCACCCTCAATCCTGTCGCTGGAAGCCCGTTCCCCACTGGAACCTCGCCGGTATGGGTTGTCGCCACGCCGGGCGGAACTTTTGTTTACGTAATGAATGGCGGATCGAAGGACCTTTCCGTTTACACCGTGAACACCACCAGCGGCGTTCTCACCAGCGCGGGCGTGACCACCACCCTCGCAGCCGCTCCCGTTCGCGGCGCCGTCGATCCCAGCGGCCGCTTCTTGTACGTGACCGAGGGCACTGCCGGCACCCAGGTCTTCAAGATCGATTCCGGTTCCGGCGCGCTCACCGCGGTCTCCACCGTCGCCGCCTCGCCGTGCGCGTCGGCCAACGACATCGCCATCGACGCCAACACGCGCTACGCCTTTATCGCCGACGGCACCAGCGGCGTCTGCAACTACTCCATCATCTCGTCCACCGGCGACCTGCAGAAGATCAGCACTTCCAGCATCTCCGCTGGAACCAATCCTGTCGCCATCGCCACGGGCGGAAATGGGAACTTCGTCTTCGCAGCGAATAAGGGCTCGAACAGCGTCTCTGGATGGACGGTGGACGCCTCCGGTACCCTGACCCCGATGACCGGTTCTCCCTTCAGTACCGGCAGCGCGCCAGTCGCCGTCGCCGTCGATCCATCCGGCGGCTATCTATATGTCGTGAACTCTTCCGACAACACCGTCTCGGCCTTTACCATCACGTCGTCGAATACCCTGACC
>JBOGLI010000221.1:0-7393 GCA_050746165.1 Terriglobales bacterium
GATCGAGCGCGAGTCTCTCGATGCCGTCCGAGAACACGGAGATCGCCGAAATCGGTCGCGGATGGCGGACGATGACAACATTCGGGGGCGGGTCGTCGGTGATGAATGACGTGGTCGAGGCGTATTCGCCGTGGAATGGCCACGACGGGGCAATCCATTCCTTGGTCTCCTGGTCCCTGAGGACTGCGCAGCCGTCGCCGACGTGCAGCACGACGGATTCGTGGCCGATCGATATCAGAAATACGAGAGTGGCCGCGAAATCTCGCAATTCGAGGTTGCGCCGGCAGGCCGCCGCACTGACCAGTTCGCGCGCCTCCGCGAGCCATTGAATTAGCAGTTCGTCGGTTGGGAGCATGTCGGTGGTGGCGAAGTGCGCGCGAACACGGATCGTGAGCGCCCGGCAGACCAGCGAGGCGCCCTCGCCACCGAAGGTGGCGCTTCCGGCGCCGTCAGACACGACTACGACGATGGGCTTGCTCGGTGTACGAGCAACGAAGCACTTGAACGCGTCCTGCAGCCGCAGGTCTGTCTTCTCGTGCGCCGCGCCGCGGCAACAAGCGGCTGCCCATGTCCAGCCGTCATGCGTCATTCAGCGGCGGCCCAGCCCGACGGCGCCACGGGATTGCTGAGCTGGACCGGCTCGCCGGGATTGGATTTCGATACCGAGCCGAGCGAGCTCGACAGCCACGCAAACAGGTGACGAAAGGCCAGGCCCTTGAGTCGCAACGGTTGCCTGACGGAGATCTCCTTGAGCGTGTCCATGTCCGCCCCTTCGACGCCGACCGCGTAGAGCATGAACTCCTTTCTTCGCTCGCCATCATGAATCGCGCGTGCGGCATGGGACCATGCGTCGGTCGGGCTACCGTCGGTGATCAGGAATATCCAGGGGCGGTAGTAGGAGATGCCGTGTGCCTTATAGATGTTCTTGCGCGCACGCAGCAGTTCGAGCCCGTGAGTGATCGCCTCGCCCATCGGCGTGTCGCCGTTCGACTGCAGATCTACCGGCGTGAACTGCGAAGCCGACGTGAAATCGCACTGAACCTGGACCGGTCCGAATGTAAGGATGGCCACCTCGACGCGCTTGGAAGCAAGCGTGTCCGCCTTGAGCTCTTCGGAGAAGGCTTGCAATCCGGAATTCAGTTCATCGATGGCATAGCCTCGCATCGAACCCGAAGTGTCGAGCAGCAGCAGGCATGCGCAGCGAGGCTCCGGATTGTCGGCGAACTCGGCGCCGCTGAAGATCACTTGATCGAATGACTGTGGCATTTAGCGATCCTTTTCAATCGAGGGAGGCAGCCGCACGGGCGTGCAGGCACGCGCTCGTAGGCGAAGGCGCCGGAATAATTCCCTGTCAGTTATTGTCATCATAAAGCCCAACTTTTCAATGTGTTATACGCTATTCAGCGAGTCCTTTGGAGCGTATTGAACAACATGTATCCGAACCAGCGTGGGATTCATTGCGTGGTGCGTAGCGTCTGCCTGGCCTCGCAGCTTTGACATAAGCGGTGGCGCCAGCTCGTCGATTGACGCGACAGGTCGCTTATCTGTTGCGATGTCTTGAGTCGGCCAACGTGCTGCTGAGGGGCCCAGCGTACACCAGCGCGCTTACCGCCACTGAGAATGGTTCTACGGGGTGCGAGCTGCAGTAGGCGTCGAGCCAATAGACTGCCTGGTCGAGTTCCGAGGTGCCCAGCACATCATTGGTGCGAAGCGAGATGGCATTGACGCCCGACAAGTAGCCGCCAAGCCACTGCATGAATTCTTCACTATCGCTGCTCTGGGGCCCCCGTGCTTCGATATAAGACTGGCAGGGCTTGAATCCAGAGCCGTAGCGGGTAACCTCGACGGAATGCGCGCCCGCCGCGGAGGCGGCGCCGAACATGAAGCTACCCGCGGCCACGGCGTACTGCGCTTTGGGCTGATGGCGGCAGATGACATCGAGCCGGGTCAGTGCTGCGGCGATGTCCGACGCCCCGAGAATGTTGTTATGGCGCCGCGAGGTGGCATTTGCCCCCGAGAAGTAACCGACCAGCCAGTCGATGAACGGCACTACCTCCGCCGAGCTCTCCTTCTGGCGCGCATCAAGATAGGCACTGCACGGTACCAGTCCCGTGCCATAGGTCGTGACATCGGCACTTCTGGCTTCGAGCGTCACGCCCAGCAGCAGCAAGCAGACGATCGTGGCTCGCGCGTACATCGGTTGTCTCCCAGCGGATCTCAGGCGGCCGAAGATCAGATCGTCTTTTGAGTCTAGGTGTGGCGGAGGGGCAGCGCTGGAACGCTATTGCATGCGCTGGCCATCCATTGTCTGGCCGGGACGCCTGCGTTATGGAATTGCCGGCGCAGCTTCCAGGCGGCTTCTGGTAGCCTGATCAGGGCGAGGGCGTACGCATGATCCGAACATCTGCTGATTTCAGTTGGCGTCTGCATGCCGCAGGGGCGGCGGTCTTCGTGGCGTTGGGCTGCGTTGCTTCGGGTTCCACGTGTGCCGGCTCCCCGTCATTGGGGCTGATCAGGTCCGTTCCAATCGAGGGCGCGACGTTGAATGGGCCGATGGCCATTGCCGTCGCCCGCTCGGGCGACATTTTCGTCGCCGACACGCTGAACAACGTCATACGGGAGATCGATCCGAACGGCAACGCCACGACCGTGGCGGGCGACGGCCGGGCGAGATACAGCGGCGACGGCGGCCCCGCGACACTGGCAAGCCTCAACCACCCCGCCGGAATCGCGGTCGATGCCAAGGGCAACCTCTACATCAACGACGAGAACAATTTCGTGGTCCGGAGAGTGGGGGCCAATCAGGTCATCACTACCATCGTGGGAACCGGTAAAGCGGGCTATAGCGGTGACGGCGGACCGGCGATCAAGGCACAGATCGCCGGCGCGATTGGGCTCACCGTGGATCCGGAGGGCAACCTCTACATCGCCGATACCGGCAATTGCGTGATTCGCAAGGTCAACCGCAAGGGCATCATCACCACCGTGGTGGGGAATGGGGCCGCGGCCTACGGCGGAGACGGCGGCCCCGCGCTGCTGGCCAGCCTGCGTTATCCGACGGACGTGGCGCTCGCTCCGGATGGCGACCTCTATATCGCCGACTATTTCAGTGCCGCGGTTCGGAAGGTGAACGGCGCCCACTTCATCACAACGGTGGCGGGCAACGGCATCCAGGGGTACTCCGGAGATGCCGGGCCGGCGAGGCAGGCCAGCCTGCACGGTCCGGTGCGCGTGGTACTGGATTCGGGCGGCAACCTGTATATCGAGACCGACGGCGACGGCCGCGTGCGGCAGGTCAATCCCGACGGCATCATCCATACCATCGCCGGTAACGGCAAGCTGGGACTGAGCGGCGACGGCGGCCCGGCCGCACTGGCGAGCCTGCACGCCCCCTACGGCATGGCGATCGACAAGCGAGACACGCTGTACCTCGCCGATACCGGAAACAACCGGGTCCGAGTGATCAATGGCGTCGCAGTTCCGATCAAGATGCCGCTGTCGCATGCCGCGCCGGGGCCAAAGCTCGTGGACGACATTGAAATCGGCACCTTCAACAGCGGCACCGGCATCGCCGACTGGTTCTTCGAGCTGCCGACTGACGCAATCGTCGCGTTTCACTTTGCCGGCGGCCGTAGGTCGGACATGCGGCTGTACCGGGTCGGAAAGCCGTTCAAGTCCGTCGAGAATCCCGAGAGCCTGGCGCTCGAGTCCGGAACGTACTATCTCGAGAGCCATTCCGCCGTGCGCGCGACCGTCGTCCCCCAATCCGACGTGACGAACCTGCCCGCACCGATTCAGTAGATCAGTGGCAGGATGCGCCAACGGGTCTGAAGCGAGTAGCTTGCGTAGCTCGGATCGCGCGATAGCACACGCTCCTCGGCTGCTATACGCAACAGCTCCAGAGCGACGAACACCACGTAGATGACGACGTTGAGGAGCGTGATGTTCTGCAGCAGAAACGCACCAAAAGACAAGAAGTAGCCGGCATAGATCGGATGGCGAATGAATCGATAGAGGCCTCCCCGCTTGACGCCACGGTTCGCCGCAACCATGCCAAAGCTCTTGTTGAGACTGAACAGTCCCGTGAGCGAGATCGCCATCCCGGCGACCTGCACCACAAGCAGCGCGACGTGATCGTGCACCGCGGCGGCGGGACGCATCAGCATGATGAGATAGGATCCGAGGAGAGCGATCATCCAGTCATAGAGCGACCCATTGGTCTCCTTCGGCATCGGTCGGGTTACCGAGAAGAAGACTACTGCGGCCTCGAACAATGCCACGTACAGACTGCTGACGCGGTGCTTCTGCATGAAGTCGGTCAGCATGATGATGTTGTAGATGAACGCGCTGAGACAGAGCAGCCCGTTACCAAAATATTCCCACCCCTTGCGATGGATCGCAAGGAATGCGCCGGTAGCGCTGGCCGACGCCGGCGCGGTAAATCCAGGATCCCGCAGCGGTGAATTCATCGCGAAGCGTCCAGGCGCTGTCGTGCCAGCGCCGCGTCCCGGTGTGCATCGGCGTAATATACCGGAGACATTCGCGCTGCCAGTTCGAAGTACTTGGCGGCCGTCGCGTTGTCACCGTTCTCCATGGCCAGTTTGGCGACCGTGTCATACGCGATCGAGGGGTCAACTGCCCGCAGCATGCTGTCGATCGCTTCCGGATAGTGCCGGTGCTTCGCCTCTATCTGCCCCAGGAGACTGAGCGCCTCGGGCACGTTGCCGTGTTCCGTCACGGCCCGCAGTGTCGTCTCGGCTCCGGCATAGTCGCCGCTGTCGAATAGAAGTTGACCGCGGTGCAGCGCAGGTGTGGGCTCCTGCGGAGCCAGGGCCACGGCTTGCTGCAGGTGCTGCAGTCCTGCTGCGATTTGGCCATGATGACCCTCCGCGACCCCGAGCCCATCGTATACGTGCCAGTCCTTGCTGCCGGAAGCCGCACTCCGGGCGAGCCAACTCAGGGCTTTGTCTTCTTCGCTCTGCTGCAGAAAGAGCAGGCCAAGATGGCCCGTGATCAGCGGCTCGTCGGGCTTGACGCCGGCCGCGAGCTCGAAGGCCCGGGTCGCCAGCTCGGGTTCGTCGCGCTTCTCTTCGATTGAACCCAGCTTGCAGAGCGTATTGAAATCCCGCGGTTGGAATGACAGGGCCTGCACGTACATGTAAATGGCCATCTGCGCATCGCCCCCCTCCCAGGCCGAGTCCCCGCGCGCTACGGCGTCGTCGAAACTCTTGGCCAGTTTTGACGACAGCACCGATTTTTTGCTCCGGGCTTTCCGGTTCGTGGAGTCGGCCGCATCTCCTGAGGAGTCTGCGGTCGTCGCCGCAGCGGCGGCGGGTTCCGGTGCCGCTTTTACGTCGGCCGACCCGGGCAAGCTCGCGCAGCCCGCGCAGAGAAGCAGCGCCAGGCAGATCGCAGATCCGGTACGCCACAAGTGAGTCGTCAAGTGCTGCATGTGCCCACCCTGTTCAGTGACCCCTGCCGAATACGTTCATGATGCGAATGATCGCCGGGCCAACGGCCACCACGAAGAAGCTCGGAAAGAAGCACAGGACCATGGGAAAGATCATCTTGGTGCCTAGCTTGGCAGCTTTCTCCTCGGCCAGTTGAGTGCGCTTGTCACGGAATTCCTCGGAATACACACGCAGCGCATCGGCAACGCTGGTGCCGAAGCGCATGGTCTGTATCAGTACGCCGACCAGACTCCGGATATCGGCCAGTCCCGTGCGCGTGGCCAGATTGCGCAGCGCCAGTTCGCGATCCATGCCGGCCTGCATCTCGGCATTCACGCGATCGAGCTCGGTGGCCAGCTCGGGATAGCTGACGTGCAGCTCGAGCGCCACGCGCTGCAGTCCCGCGCCCAGCCCCAGGCCCGACTCCACGCAGACGACCAGCAGGTCCAGTGCATCGGGAAATGCATGCCGCAGGGTGCGCTGGCGGCGCTCGACCATACGGTTCAAAAGGAAATTCGGCAGTGTCAAGCCAAGGAACGCAGCCGCGGCCGCGCACAGCATCGGGTGGGGCAACTTCGGCAGCCACGCCGAAGCGAACAGGAATGCCGCGAAAAACAGCACCGCCAGCACCGTTTTCAAGCCGTAAAAGATGGCCACGGCATCCGGTGACTGAAAGCCCGCCTTGATGAGTCGATCCTGCATGGAGCCGTATTCTTTGTTGTCGCTCGGCATCACAAAGCGCGCGAACGGCTGCACGGCGGCGGTGACCACCGCGCCCCAATCCCTCGTTGTCTCAGCGGCCACGGTACCCACTGCGCCCAGACGACGTCGGACAGGATTGGCCAGCCAGCTCAGCACGGCCAGCAGGCCACGTGCGAACATGAAGGCAGCCAGGGCGACGATGAGGATGACAACCAGCCGATTCTCCAGCGCATCGGCCAGCATGGTCGCGATCTGTGACAGGACGTTCATACCCGCACCCCTAGACGTCGATCCGCAGCAGGCTGCGGATCCAAAGGGTACCGAGGAAGGTCAACACGATAGCAACCTCAATGAGCTTCTTGCCGAGTGGATCGTGTACCAGCACCGGCAGATAGGTCGGCGTGGTGAATGAGATAGTGCCGAACAGCACCAGCGGCATCAGAGCGAGCACCCACACCGGCAGGCGTCCTTCGGCCGAGAGCGTGCGCACCTTGCGGAAAAAACGGAACCGCCCCCGCACTACTTTGACGATCTGCTCGAGAATCTCGGCCAGATTACCGCCGGTTTCACGCTGCAACAGGACCGCGGTGACGAAGCTCATCATGGTGACACTGGGCACACGGTCCAGCATGGCCAGCATGGCGCGGCGCACATCGTTGCCGTAGTTGATGTCGGCAAAGGTGAGGGCGAATTCCTTGGCAATGGGATCGTCCGCGTCTTCTGCGACCAGCTTCAGGGCGGCATTGAACGGATGCCCGGCGCGCAGCGCCCGGCGGACGGCGTCGATCGCCTCCGGCAACTGTTCTTCTAGCTTTCCCGCCCGGCGCTCGCGCGCGACGCGCAACTTGAAAAAGGGCAGGCTGCCGCAGATGACGGCGCCGACCACGGCCGCAAGCAGGCTGCCGACCAGAACGCCACAGACCAATCCGCCGGCGACGGCGAGCAGGATCGAGGTGATGGCGAGCTGATGCGGCAGCACCGTGCTGCCGCCCTGCTCGATCAATCGGGCCAGGTAACCCATCATTGGCAGGCTCTCGAGCTTGCGCTGCAGCGGCGTGAGCTCGCGCAGGAACTTCTGGCGCACCAGGGACGAGGGGCTTTGATCGCCGAGCTCCGCTTCGATGTCCGCCAGGCGCCGCTTCAGAGTTCGACGATGGCGGCTCTGGTCGCCGAATGCCGGGACCATCAGGCCCTGCACCAGCAGGAACACCGAGCCTGCGACCAGGACGATGAATATGAAC
>JBOGLI010000222.1:0-18675 GCA_050746165.1 Terriglobales bacterium
GTTCTTAACTCCTCGGCAATCGTCGCCACTGAAGTAAGTGCCTCCGTCTCTTCCTGGAGCGACTGCCTGTACTTTTCTCCGGGATGTTTCTTAGGGAAAGTCTCTGTACGATCAAGAGCGCGTCGCATTCCGTATCCTATCCAGGCGGCGCCACCGGCTTTGTTATCAAGCGCCTTGGGATCAATGGTGATGTTGTTCTGACCCTTCGCATCGACGGTAAAGGAACTTGCACTCCGAATCTCGACTTGTTTCAGTTGCAGTTTGTTGCGTTGCGCCCATTGCATGATCCCGGTCCAACTGCGCCTGATATAAGGTTGGGCAACCACTGCCTCGATAAAGTGCTCGCGAGCTTCGGTGAATTTGCCTTGCGCCATGAGTGCGTCGCCCCAATAGCGATAGGCGGTCTCGACGTTCGGATCGATCTGAATAGCGCGCGCATACCACTCGCCGGCGCGTTCCTGATTACCCTGCTTGAAGTACACGTCACCTGAGAACAGCGCCGCGGAATACAGCTTCGGATCGAGCGTGAGCGCCTGCTGGTAGCCGCGGAGAGCGCCATCGAAATCGCCCCGCGAGAAGGCGCTCTCGGCGGAGCGCATGATGTCGTTCACGTCCTTGTTCGCGGAGAGCGTTGTTTCTTCGCAGTTCTCTGGAATCGAAGGAAGAACATTTTGGAGCAAGTTGCTGTTGTCGCCCAACTCCTTTGCCTTCAGAAACGCGGCGCGCGCTTCTTTACACAACGATAGCCTTTTTGCCGTGTCCGTTTCGCCGGCCCGCGTCGCCCAAGCGGACATGCCGAGCCTCTCCTGGACGACGAGGTCCGACGTGTTTTCGGTTGCCAGGTGTTCCAGTAATGGCAGCGCCTGCGCGAACTTGTTCGCGTTATACAGCGCGAGTGCCTCTTGCCGCGTACTTCCACTGGAAGCATTCTGTCCAAACGTGATCGCGCTGCACGCCAGCGCTGCGACGGCAATCTTGCCCAGAGCGAACATCGTCTCTCTCCCAGGAAATAGATTGGCAATTCTATGCGGGTCCCCGTGCTTCGTACAGCCTCAACCCCGGCCGGCGAGCGCACTGCGGGGAGCAACTATGCGACGTTCATGACGTGCATTTCGCCGCGAAACGCAATCGTCCTGCGCCGGATCGCGCCGCGATGCGACGAATGCGACCGACGCAAGACGGCGCGCAACCATGTTGTGATTTCCGCCGATTTTTATTCGCCCGCACGCGTCTGCCATTTGCATCTACGCACTTTCGCCAGTGCATCACAAACGTTTGTTGCTTGCCAAACTCTTGAGGGTCAAGAGAAACGCGAAGCAACAAAGGTTTGGGAATGAATATTGCAATCGTAGGTTCGGGATACGTCGGGTTGGTGGCCGCTGCCTGTTTCGCGGAGCTGGGACATGAGGTCGTCTGCGTTGACAACGACAAGGCAAAAGTCGCAGCACTCGAAAGCGGCGACGTCCCCATCCACGAGCGCTTCCTTCCTGAACTCCTAAGCCGTCATCGAGGCGGCCGCCTCACGTTTTCCACGTCGTTAGAGCAGGCGGTGAAGCGCAGTTCGGTGGTTTTCATTGCCGTCGGTACACCGGCCGGCGAGAACGGCGAGTGTGACCTGTCGTTCGTCGAGGCCGTGTCGCGGGAGATCGCGGAGGCGGTGGAGAGCGGCCTCAAGCTGGTGGTGGAGAAGAGCACTGTCCCGGTCTGTACCTGCGAGTGGGTACGCAAGATCATGGCGCTCAATGGCGCAGCCGAGGGCACGTTCGAGGTCGCGTCGAACCCCGAGTTCCTGCGCGAAGGCACGGCGGTCACCGACTTCCTTTACCCAGATCGCATTGTGCTCGGCATCGGCTCAGAAGCCGCCGCGGGCACGCTCAAAGAAATTTACGAGCCGCTGACCTCGGGCCGCTACCAGAGGCAGAAGCATGCCGTCCATGCTCCCGACGATGCACGACCCCTGCCGCGCCTGATCGTGACCGGCACCAAAAGCGCGGAGCTAATCAAGCATGCGTCGAACGCCTTCCTGGCGATGAAGATCTCATTCATTAACGCGGTCGCCAACATCTGCGAGTCGGTGGGAGCGGACGTCGAGCAAGTCTGCGAGGGCGTAGGGTCGGACGCGCGCATCGGAAACCGCTTTCTCTCTCCCGGAATTGGTTACGGTGGTTCCTGCTTCCCGAAAGACCTGAAGGCATTTCGCCCCGTCGCCCGCGAATGCAGCTACGATTTCCGGCTGCTCGACGAAGTGATTCACATCAACGACGAGCAGTGCCGCCGCTTTCTCCGCAAGGTGCGCTCTGCCTTGTGGACGTTGCGAGGGAAAAAATTGGCGGTGCTCGGACTCTCCTTCAAGGGCGGCACGGATGACATCCGGGAGTCGCCGGCGCTGGCCGTTATTCGCGGCCTGTGCAACGAAGGATGCCGGGTAGTCGCCTACGACCCGGCGGCGATGGACCGTGCCCGGACGGAGTTGCCGCCCGGAGTGGTGATGGCGGATTCGGTGTATCACGCCGCCGACGGCGCCGACGCGCTGCTCATCGTCACCGATTGGGAAGAATTCGCCGAGCTGGACTTGGTGCGTCTGCGCACGCTCTTGCGCTACCCGATCATCGTGGACGGGCGCAACCTGTACTCGCGGGAACGCATGGCGCAAGCCGGATTCATGTACTCGAGCATCGGCCGTCCCGACGCGCTGCCCAGCCGGCGCGCGCCCATCGCGTTCCCCAACAATGCCAGTGCGGCGGATTGATGTTTCCGCGAGAAGCCTAAATGTGGCTCATGGCGCATGGCTCATGGGCATGAACCCTGGCCGGGGTTCGTGATTTCCCATACGCCCTGAGCCATGAGCCATGTGCCCTGGCGTTCCAGCCATTGAAACGGTCCTCAGCTCCAAGCACTTCGCACTCAGCCCTCTTTGTTTTTCCCGTCCGATGCGAGAAAATAGAGACATTCAAGGGTGAGGAGTTCCGCCATGAAAAAGCTGTTTCTCGCATTCGCGATCGCACTCGTGTCGCTGCCGTTGGTCGCTCAAATACAGGGCGATTATCTTGAGTCGCGTTCCACCGACGTCTTTACCGGCCAGTGCTACGCCAACGGTGAGATGGGCCTGGCGGGCAAGGAAGCGCTGCTCGCGTGGCGGATTTCGCGTGGAAGCTGGAATGGCGTTCCTCTCGACGGACTGTCCATCGCGGCGGCAGTGCGCGCCAAGGCGACCCTCGGAGACCCGTACGAGAATCCGTATCCGGCGAAGGCCGTGCTCTTTGTCGATGACCAGGCGACGCCGCGCCAGCGCGAGGCGCTGCAGTCGTTCGCGCAACACATGGCCGGGCGCCTGCTGGATCACGTCGAGAAAGTAGTGGTCGCGCCGGTGGCGCTGGAGATGTCGCCGACGCATCATGGCGCCGCGCTGCTCCGCGCCGGAACATTCGCCGTCGTGCAGACGCGCGCCATCGGTCCCGACGATCACAACTGCGGCAATGATGCGACCTTCTACCCGCCGCTCACGCCGACCTCGCACGCCATGCCCGCTGTCGCCATGACCGACCGCTATGACGGGCCGGCACTCGACAGCACCTGGAACTCCCACGGGCGGCGCAGCGCCTTCGTCGGATCGTTCTCGCTCGACGAGCACGCCAACGTGATCGCCGCGCACCACGCCGAAGCGGGAGAATAACCCGAAGAGGTCAGTGATCAGTTATCGGTGATCAGCAGGGCAGACCGGGATTTTTCGTGGCACCTCCTGATCACTGGACACTGATCACTGACCACTCATGCTGGACGTTCCCCATCCGTATAATGTCGTTCATGCGAAACCGTCATCTTCTTTCCTTTGCTCTCATCCTGCTTTCCGTTTCCGCGGTCGCGCAAAAAATCGAAAAAATCGGCGCGGTCGATGATCCTTCGATTCCCGCCGCCGTTAAGAGCGCGTTGAACGATTCCGGCTCGCGCGTGCTGCTGAATGATGGAACGCCGCTGGCGGAAGTCTGGCTGCGCAAGAGCCTGCCCAAAGGATCAAGCACCAATCCCGACGTGCTCTATCCGCAGATTGGGCTGGCGCACATGGTTGGCGTCATTCATTTTCCGAATGCCGCGAAGGATTATCGTGGCCATCCGGTGAAGCCAGGCTTCTACACCATGCGTTACGAAGTTCAGCCCAACGACGGCGACCACCTCGGCACCGCGCCCAACCCGGACTTTCTGCTGCTGCTGATGCCGTCGGAAGATCCCGACCCGAATGCCGCCATGGACTTCAAGCAACTGACCACGCTCAGCGCACATGTTTCCGGCACGCGCCATCCTTCGGTGTTCGAAATGATGGGTCCGGACAAGGGCGAACTTCCGCGGGCCTACCTCAATCCCGACGGCTACGTGATTTTCTCCGACAACATGACTTCGGAAGGTGGAACGAAGTTCCCGATCGCAGTGGTGCTGAAAGGGCAAGCGGCGCAGTGAGTGGAGGAGCTGGCAGTTAGGAGTTAGTAGTACTCAGTGCTGAGAAACTTGAGAAACTCCGCCCTTCGCTTAAAACACCCGCATGTGAATCGTCAGGTACTTCTTGGGGTTCTCGCGGACCGCCTTCAGTAGTTCCCGCATCTCGACGATGGTCTGGTCGGTGTTGTTGTACACCGAAGCGTCGGTCAAAAGCTTGCCAACGGTGCCGTCAGGCGAGTTCATCTTGTCGGAGATCGCCTGCAGATTCGCAATCGTTGTATTCAGTTTCTTGGCAAACTCCGGATCCTTGGCGAACAGCCCCAGGGCGCCCTTGCCCGCGTTGACGTCGGCCATCAACTGGTTGGCCTTGGCGATGGTCTCGTTGGCGTTGTTATAAAGTGCGGGGTCCTTAAGCAACTTGCCGACGGTGCCGTTGCCATTGTTGACCTGGTCGACAATCCCGTTCATCTTGTCGATGGTCGCGTTCAGCTTGTTGTACATCTCGTCGGAATACAGCAGCTTGCCGACGCTGCCCTTGCCAGACGAGATTTCGGTGATCATTCCCTGCACTTCGTTCAGGCTGGAGTTGAGCTTGCTGTAGAGGCTCTCGTCGTAGATCAGCTTCCCGATGGTGCCGTTGCCAGACTCGATCTGGGTCACGATGCGGTCTACGCGCTTCAGGAGCACATCCACGTTTTGCAGGGTGCCCTGGCTGGAGCGGATCACGTCCTGGATGTCGGGCTGCGGCTGGCCGGGGAGCGTATCGCCGTTGGTCGCTAGCTCCGCTTTTGCAAAGCGGCTGTCCAAATCGACGAACGTTTCACCCAGCACGCCCGCCGTTGCCAGCATCGCGGTGGTGTCCTTGCGGATCGGATACGTCTTGCCGATCTTGAAAGTGATTTCGACCGGAGTTTTGCCGGCCTCATGCTGCGGCACCACCCTCATGTCGGTGACGTTGCCGATATCGACTCCGTCGAGACGTACCGGGGCGCCGACACGCAGGCCACTGGCGTTGTCGACGTAGGTATGCAGCGTAAGCTTACTGGTGAACAGCCCGACGCTGCCCGACATCAGGAAAATCAACACGCCGAGCGCGATGCTCGCGACAATGACCACGATCCCGACGCGCAATTGCGACCAGCGGACCTGCTGTTGACTAGGCAAGTTGATCCCGCTCCTACGCTGGATTCCCCGTAACGCTGAAATGGACGGGCCATGATAGCAGATGAGCGGAGCAAATCGGCACCCCCCTCGACCGGTCAGGAATGAGGCCGATCCTCGAGCAAGGCATTCACCGCCGCGACGATCTCCTCCGGAGGGGTCGGCTGCACGAGGTAGGCGTCGGAGGCAGAAATAATGTCCGCGCCGGCCGCATTGCTCGGCGCAGGAGTGGCGGTCAGGTGAAGCACGGGAAGTCGCGCAGTGGCTGGGTCGGCCTTAATGCGGCGCGACAATTCCAGCCCGGTTTCTGGCCGGCGCATCGCCAGCAGAACCAGGTCGGGCAATTTGCCGATCTGCTCGAACGCTTCCTCACGGCCCGCGGCTTCCAGGATTCTGAAGCCGGCGCGCCGCAACAGCCGGGAGACGTTGAAGCGGTCGCGATCGCTATCGCTCACATGCAGAATGCAACGAGTGTGCGCGCCGCCCGCTGCCCGCGATTCCTCGACGAGCCGGTGCAGGAGATCGAGAAAGGCCACCGGACCATCGATTTTGGCGCAAAAGGCATCGATGACGGAGGCGGCGGTTTCTGGACAGAAGACGGCGGACGACAGCATGATGACGGGAACCTTGGAGCCGCGCCGCTTGAGTTCCCACGCCACCTCCGCGCCGGTCATGCCGGGCATGTACTGGTCGAGCACCACGGCATCGATGACCTCGGTGGCGAAAAGGTGCAAGCCTTCTGCACCGGACGCAGCACTGAGCACGCGGTATCCGTGGCGTTCCAGGATTTTTCCGCGAATCAGCAGCGAACGGGCATCGTCGTCAATGCAGAGAATGCTCCGCATGCAGGTTCTTTGCGCACATTTCCTGAACAGTGGCGCTATGCTACTCGGTCGACCGCCTGAGGGCAAGACATAAGTGCAGTGTTTTCAACGTGCGGAACGGCATTCATTGCAGATTCAAGGTCCAGCAACAGCTCTGCCCAGGCAGTGCATCGAATTGCACAGTTCGGCGCATTGTCGGGGTGACTACTAGAAGTCTTAAGTCGTTCGCTCCATTGACCGGTAAGGAAACAGGCAGCTAGGATTAGGGAGTCTCGGCGGGCCCAAGGAAAATAACCCGGCCGGCGCAGAGTTGAGGGGCGGACGCCGGCGCTAAGTACCTTATGCAGACAAGTAATTTCTGGGCACTGACCGCGCTGGCCGCCGCCATGACGCTGACCTCGTGCAAAACCGAGGAGGCGAAGCCCGTCAGTGTCGCGCCACCGCCCAAGGCGCAAGCCCCCACGATCTCACAGACGACGGCGGCCCCGGCGCCTGCACAAACCACTCCTGCTCCAGCGCATAAAGCCGATCCAGTCGAGGCCCTGATCGCCCGGGTTGAAAGGGAGTACCAGACCGGGCGCGCCAACTATGCGGCCGGCCATCTCGACGCGGCCAAAGACAATTTCGACCGGGCTTTCGACATGCTGGTGGGTTCCGGGCAGGATATCCGCAACGACGAAAGGCTCCAGGCAGCGTTCGATAAGCTGGTCGAGAATGTAAATGGCCTGGAAATGATTGCCATCCAGCAGGGGGACGGCTTTACCCAACAGAAGCCCGAGCCGGCGCCGATCGACGAGGCTAACGAAGTCACCTTTCCGGTCGATCCAAACATCAAGGCACGCGCCGAAGTAGAAATGCGAGGCATCAAGTCCGATCTTCCGCTGGTGCTCAACGACGAAGTGGCGCAGTACATCAGCTATTACTCCACCCGGGGACATGACACGCTTGAGCGAGCGCTCCAGAGGAGTGGACGCTATCGCGACATGATCCGGCGCGTGCTGGCGGAAGAGGGCGTACCGCAGGACCTCATCTATCTCGCCGAAGCGGAGAGTGGCTTCCATCCGCTCGCTCTTTCGCGGGTGGGGGCGCGTGGCATGTGGCAATTCATGGCGAGCCGCGCGTCCGGATACGGCCTGACGCGGAACTGGTTGGTCGATGACCGCCAGGACCCCGAGAAGGCGACGCGCGCTGCCGCGCGCCACCTGAAAGATCTCTACAACCAGTTCGGCGATTGGTACCTGGCCATGGCCGCCTATAACTCCGGGCCGGGGACGGTGCAAAAGGCGGTAGAACGCACCGGGTACGCCGACTTCTGGGAGCTATACCGGCGCGGGGTGCTGCCCAAGGAGACGCGCAACTACGTCCCCATTATTCTCGCCGTGACCATCATGGCAAAGAACCCGCAGCAATACGGGCTACGGGACCTTCAGCTCGATCCGCCGCTGAAGACCGACGTGGTCAAGGTGGATTACCCCGTGGATCTGCGGCTGGTCGCCGAATGTGTCGACTCAACCGTCGCCACGCTGCAGGAATTGAATCCGAGCCTGCTGCGCATGACGACGCCGAAAGACGGCACGTACGACCTGAAGCTGCCGGTCGGCACCACCGAGAAGTATCAGCAGGCCATCGCCGCGATTCCGGTCGATATGCGGGTGGCGTGGCGCTATCACAAGGTCGAAGCGGGCGAGACGCTGGCGGAGATCGCGCACAAGTATCATGCGTCGGCGAGCGCAATTGCCGAAGTGAACAACGTCAAGGCGGATGATGAGTTGCTGGCCGACAGCAAGCTCATTATTCCAGCGACGCCCGGACGACGGACCGGTGAGGGTTCAGGCACGTATGCCAAACGGCCGACGTACTATCGCATCCGCAAAGGCGATACGGTGCTCACGGTGGCCGATGACTTCGGCGTGCCCGCGGCGAAGATACGACAGTGGAACCGGCTACGCGGAAATCGTTTGGTAGCAGGTCACCGGCTGAAGATTTACAAGCCCGCCGGCGCTGATGAACCGGTCGAGGCGGCCGAAAAAGGGCGCTTGTCTTCGAGCCGTAAGCCAATCACAAATAACCACTTAGCCGCAAACAGTAAGCGCGTGGTGCATCACCATGTGGTGGAGGGCGAGACCTTGTCCAGCATCGCGCGACGGTATGACACGACCGTTACCGCACTGCGCCGGGCCAATCCCGATGTCAACGCGGCGCACCTTGTCCCCGGTATCGTGCTAGTCGTGCGGACCGAGTAACGTCAACTGCTGAAGCTTATTCTCCCGCGGGCAATCGAAAGCGCGGTTGCGCTCATCCAAGAATCGCGTTGCGCGTTTTTGCTGTTGCGTGCCGCTCATAGTACGCGTGCTATAATTCGCGGCGCTTCGAGGATGACTCGAATAGTTTTCGGTTTTGATGTCTGCTGTCTTATGTCCAGGAACAGAGCGAGCTCTTCCGGTGCTAGACGCCGCGCTCGCCTACAGGAGGAAACATGACGTTTAACGATACGACCCTCTACGGACGCGACGACGACATGGACGAGTTCGGCGACACGGGCGGGTACGGCGAAAATCTGGAAGAGGAAGAGTTCGACGAAGAAGAAGAGGAAGAAGAAGAAGAGCCCACGATGGGCGGCGGCGGGTCTGCGATGACCGAAACTCCGGGCGGCGCGGGCACGTCAGCGGGCGGCGCTACCACCAGCAACGCTCCTGCGCGCAAGAGTGGGGGCGGCGGTGGCGGTGGCGGCGCGAAGAAGAAATCTGCCGCGAAAAAAGGCGGAGCCAAAAAAGCTGCCAAGAAGGGCGGCGCTAAAAAGAAGAGCGCGGCCAAAAAAGGCGGCGCTAAAAAGGCCGCCAAGAAGGGTGGCGCGAAGAAAAAGGGCGGAGCGAAGAAGAAGAGCGCAGCCAAAAAAAGCGGCGCCAAAAAGGCCGCCAAGAAGGGTGGCGCCAAGAAAAAAGGCGGAGCGAAGAAGAAGAGCCGCCGCCGGTAACGCCACCACAACAGGAATTCAAAGCCGCGGACAGCCGCGGCTTTTGTTGTTTCCGAGTGATCGTACCTCTTAGCTCGCAGTTCGAGCCGCGGTGATTGTTCTCATCCGAGCGACGAACTACGAATTTCTGCGCGGCTATTTCTTCCGCTGCACGGTGTTGAGACAGCGGCCGTAGAGCTCCAGCAGGTGATCGGCGTACTCGTCGGGCTTGGCGGGCGCGCCACTGCCCTGGAAGCCGGCACTGGCGCTGCCGCTCTTGCCGTAGCCGGTGGTCATGGCGATGAAACGCATCAGGTCGAGGGCGATGTCCTCGTCGCGGCGCGAGATCGACGGCGTCGCGGGTACGTCGTTCATGGTGGCTCCTTGCGTGGCTTGGGATCGAATGAGCTCCGGCAGTTCGTCTTCTTCGAACTGGGAGCGAAATGGAATCGTGCAGGGCATACGAAATGTTATTCAGTGCCGAAGTAGTTCGATGCGACTGATCAATTTCGGGATTCTGTCAGTCGCAGCTTTCCAAACGAATAGCCAGTCGGTGCCAAAATAATCGTGGATGGCCGTGTGGCGAAGGTCAGCCAGTTCACGCCAGGGAATCTCAGGATGAAGAGATCGAAAATTGCGGGAGATACGATTGGCTGCTTCTCCGATGACAATAACCTGGTAAAGAACGGCGCTTCGGAATAGCAAGTCATTTCGGAAATCTTCGAACGTTCTGCCATCCACAAATCGGGCCAGATTCGCAGCAGCCTCCACGATATCGTCGAGAAAAACGCGATCATCGCGCGCTCGCATAGACGGTTCTTGCCTCTTTTAATACCTCTTCGCGAATCCGCGGTTTCAGTCCCGGTTTCGACACCAAGTCGACCTTGCGTCCCAACAAATCGGAGAGCCTGTTTTGCAGAGCAAAATATTCGAAGAGGCTAACGTCGGCAGCCGGTTTGTATTCGACGAGGAAGTCGTAGTCACTCCTCTCCGGATCGAAGTCGTCGCGCGCCGCAGAGCCGAACACTGATAGTTCCGCCACTCCGTATTGTTCACAGAGTTCAGCGATCGAAGCCATCATGTTAGGCGCGAGCGGCAGCATGCGTCCATTGTACGACGTGTTCAACCTGCAATCTGCGTTTGCAACTGTTCCGCGTACCGCGGGCCCACTTTTTTCTTTTCGTCATATTCCAGGTATGCGAACGGGTGCTGGTGATCGTGGGTGAAGACGACCAGCCACTTCTGCGGGATTGCCTCAGCGTAGAAGCGTTTGCGGCTCTCAATTGTCTCCAACGGGTACAGGTCGTAGGCCATCACCCACGTCAGGTCGGTGTGGGCGGTGGTGGGGATCAGGTCGCCGATGTAGCACGCGGTCTGACGGCCGCTGCGGATAATGACGCCCTGCATGCTCTTGGTGTGTCCGGGAAACAAGCGGACCGAGATGCCGGGAACGATCTCGGCGTCGCCATCGAGCAGCGTCATCTGGCCGGACTGGATCAGCGGGTCATAGTTCTCGGAAATGTAGCTGATGCGGTCGCGCTCCAGTTGGCGGTGTCCATGCTCGACTTCCACGCGCTGGGCGAAATAGCGGGCGTTGGGAAAGCTGGGCACGGCGCGGCTGTTTTCCATGTACGTGTTCCAGCCGCAGTGGTCGAAGTGCAGGTGCGTGTTGATGACGATGTCGATCGAAGCGAGATCAACACCGCGGGCCCGTAGATTATCGAGCAATTGCGGCGTGTGGCCGTAAATGGCCTGCATCTTCGGCGACAGCTTCGGGCCGATGCCAGTCTCGACTAAGACATTGTGCTTGCCGGTGCGGACGAGCAGCGAGTTCAGGCCGAGGACGATGCGGTTCTGCTCGTCGGGCGGCATTTTCTTTTCCCAGAGCACCTTCGGGACGACGCCGAACATGGCGCCGCCGTCGAGAAAATAGGTACCATAGGAAAAGATGCTGAATTCGAAGTCGCCGAAGGGAAATGCCATCCTGCCTCCAGCCTTATTCAAACACGAGGGCACGGAGACACGGAAACAGAAAGCAGAAATGCTTTCCCTCCGTGTCCCCGTGCCTCGTGTCGAAAGTAGCTTCAGACGGCGACGGCCCGTCCGTGGCTGCGGAATTCGCTATCGGCGTTGGGCGAGAGCAACACCCACAGCGAGTACACGCCGAGCGCCGTTCCGAAGGGCATGCTGATCAGCGAAATACAGGCCAGTACGATGGCCAGCATGCGCGACCATTCGGCGCGCTGCAGCAATCCGATGCCGGCCACAATTCCGGCCACCGCCTTGACGAAAATAAGAATGGCAAGAAAATGCATGATGGGCCGAATGAATCCGAAGACGACCTCCGGCGGCGGGCCGTTATTCGGCTGAACCGGCGGCTGGTAGCGAAGGATCACCGGCAGCACGTGCTGGAAGAACGCGACCATGAAGAAACTGGCCAGCACGAGCATCGCCGAGTAGGCGATCCACAGTATGCCGAGCATCTGCGCGTGGCGGGCCACCCGGCTGCTGCCGAGCTGCGGTGTGCCGACGATCGGCTTGCCGCAGCGCACGCAAAAGGCCTGTCCCGGTTGAATGGGCGTACCGCAAGAATCGCAAAACATGGCGACCTCCTAGATGGCCGCAATTCCGGACGTGATCAGCTTGAAGACGATGTAGGCTCCGGCAACCATAGCGATGGCCGTCCCCTTCTTCACTTTGCTGACCGACGAGAAACCGATGCCCATCAAGATGATGATCCAGATAGCAAACACGTAGAGCGATGAAGCCATGCCGTACAGGAACTTGTTCTTCGTCGGATCCATGAAGTACGCAGGATTGGTGGCGACCGGGTTCTGAAGGTTGAACCCTTCCTTAAAGATGTCGTTGGCGGAGCCAATCACAATGGAGACGATCGCCAGAACGCTGCTGAGCAGCGACGGTAGCCAGGAGTACAAAACAATCGCCATCGACTGTTTGAAGGGAACTTCCGCGCCCGCGCCGAAGTTGAACAGCGCCATGAGCAGTGCCGCGACGATCACGGCGACCAGCAGCAGGCTCAAGGGAGAAGCGTAACCGGCGAACTTCATGATTTTCGCCGTCAACTGGATGCGCTGGTTCTGTTGCTCGGCGGGCAGGCTCTCGAATTGCTCGGCACCCCGCGAGGTGGCGATTACCTTGCGGGCCAGGTCCTCGTAACCGATCTTCTGGCCGACCGTGAACATGAACCCGATCGAGAAAACCGACATCAGCAGCCAGGGCACCCACCAACTGGCGTTGCGGCGGATATCGGTGAAAGTCTTGCTCGGGGCAATGAACGTGTTGATGAGGCGCGCGCCTTCGCTGAGCGGCGGCTCCGGCGTGGTGATCGCAGGGCTCGACATGAGTGACTCCTGTATGAGAACGGTGGCCGAATTCTAGCAAGGAATACGGCCCAATCCGCGAAAAAGACGCAGGAAATCGCGCTCAACCTAAGTGGCGCTCGCGGCAGAAGTTTTGCGCTCCGCGGAGAAGAACGAGCGGCCGGCAATCGCGTTGCGCAAGCCGAAAATGGCCAACGCGAGGATTAGAAGGACGTAAGCGGTACAACGCGGGCCATACCAGGAGCCGACCCCGGCTCCGGCGAGCCGATACACCACGTTGCCGGTGAAGAACGCTACCGCCGCTGCCAGCGGTCCGAGAAAAGCGATCGTCGCCACGGCGACGGCCGTTGCGGGAACGTTAAAAGCTAGTGTCAACAACGGATGACTGCTGCCGGTCGCGTCCTGCACGTTCAAGATGAGCAGGAGCAACAGGAACGGCGCCCAAGAATTGCGCAGCAGGGTGCGGCCACCGACGTACAAGAACACGAATAGGAGGGAGATCAGCACGCACTGCCAGAGATTACTGAAGACCCACGCGGTCGCCTCACTCGTGGAACCAAGAACCCAGCGAGGAGGTGTGCCGAAACTTTCGCCGGGAAGGTTCCGCCACCACGGCAGCACGTTTTCCAGGCCGCCGATCCAATCTGCCAGGATGCCGGCCGCGACTCCGAGCAGGACATCGCGACCGACCAGCGGGTCTGTCCATTTGCCTGCCAGCAAACGCGTCCAGGAAACCAACATGTGCGGAGTGACGCGGCGGACCAGCGGTTCCACCGCCACGTAAGCCACCCAGGAAATTCCGGCGAAAAGAAGCCCGCCGGCAAGGGTGATGAGCAAAATCTGGAAGACGTCACTTCCGCTCGAAGGGAAGTAGTCCCAAAGAAATTCCGAGGCGAGGAAGCCACCGCCGACAAAGACGGCGACCGTCGAAGCTCCATCGACGTGGCCGCGTCCCAGGCGCATGTTGCGCCGCGCGAAGAAGACGCAGGCGGACGGGATGATCAGGATCAGCAATATTGAGAATGCAGTTTGCGCGATCTGGCGGCGGTGTTGCTCCGCGGAGGGCGTGGCGCTCGGCATCGTCCACGGGAAGAGCACGGTGAACATCACCGGCTTTCCTTTGTAAGAGGCGGCGTCCACATGGATCTTGTAGCCGCCGTGCTCGCCGTCCCACGCCACGCGCGAGTCGAAGGCGAAGGGCGGAACCGATAGGGGCGGCGCGGGCGTGAGCTTCGCCACGTCAAGGCCCGCGTCGCGGAAGAGCGGCGCCCAGTCGGGCGGGGCTGCCTGCGCGACACCGCTGTCGTAGCTGGCGGGCACGATGTAGATCGATTGCAGCAGACCGGCGCCGTCGAGCGACATCCTAAGCATGCCGGGCGTGACGAGTGGAGGATTATCGGAAGAGATCGTCGCCTGCGCGCCGAGGGTCGCCAGCGGCTGCGGGCTGGCCCGATAGTGAAATACATAGGGCGACGGACTCGCATTGCGCAAGCCGCGAACCCGTTCCGGCGAGGGCTCGTGCTGTGCCTTGTAATTGAGGTAACCGGATGCAGGGTCGGTCCACGAGTACTGATCAAGAACGTTCTCGTTATATCCTGCGTCGCGGGCGTACTGCTGGGCGCGATCCGCGAGGGCGTCGGGAGACTTCGGCATGGGCGCGATGCCCAGCAGGCTACCGCGATGCGCCAGCGGAATACCGGCCAGCAGCAGCAGGATCACCAGAGCAAAAAGCAGCACGGCATTGCGCGGCGAGATGCCGGCGTCGGCGCCAGCGGCCGCAACCATCTCGGGCGAAGGTGTTTCGCCTGCGGCTAGTGCGGCAGCCAGCGGATCGCCGCCGGGAAGCGCAGCCGCAACCTGAAACGCGGATGCCGGACGAAGCTTGGGGTCTTTCTGCAAGCAGCGCAGAATGGCGCGCTCGATTGCCGGATCGATGTGCGCGACGACGGAAGCCGGTGTCTTCGGGTGCGATTCGACGTGCGCGCGGCGCCAGTCGGCGGCGCTGTCGGCGTCGAATGGCCGCTTGCCGGTGAAGATTTCGTAGAGCACAAGGCCGAGTGAGTAGATGTCGCTGCGAACGCTGGCCTGACCGCCCTCGAGTTGTTCGGGCGCCATGTACGCAGGGGTGCCGGCGATCTCGCGCTTTCCGGCAGCGACATCGGCAGGCAGCGCGAGACCGAAGTCGGTGATGCGGGCACGGCCACGGCCATCGAGCATGATGTTGGCGGGCTTCAGGTCGCGATGCAGCAGGCCGCTTTCGTGTGCGGCTGCCAGCCCGGCGCAAATCTGGTGCGAGATTTCCAATCCTTTGTCTTCGGACAGGCGACCGATGCGGCGCAGCAACGACGAGAGGTCCTCGCCGTCGATGAACTCCATGGTGTAGAAGTGCCGGCCGCTGACTTCGCCAATGTCGTACACGCGGCAGACATTCGGGTGCGACACCTGGCGCGCGTTTCGGACTTCGGCATAAAGCAGGTCGAGGAGAACGACGTCATGGGAGAGCGCGGCGGGCAGAAACTTGATCGCAACCGGCTGGCCGAGGGTGAGATCGTCGGCGCGGTAGACCTCACCCATGCCGCCTTTGCCGAGCAGGGCGATGATGCGGTAACGGCCGGCGAGCATCGCTCCGGGAGCGAAGCCGCCGATGTCATTAATCTGCGAGCGATGTGAAACCGGCGTTGCGGGCGGCGTGACGGTACCGATGGTTACGTCTTCGTACGAGCTGGCAGGGCGGCCGCAGGACGAACAAAAGCGGGCGTTCTCCACCACCGGCGCGCTGCAAGAAGGACAGGACGGCATGTCGGCGGATTGTACCGCAGGTCAGGCCCGTAGTTCCGGTGTTGCCGCGAGCAAAGCGCGGGTGTAGTAGTGGGCAGGCGCCGAGGTGATCTGTTCGGAAGGGCCGATCTCGACAATCTCGCCGTGGTACATGACAGCGATGCGCGTGGCCAGGTAGCGGACGACGGGCATCGAGTGAGAAATGAAGAGGTAGGTCAGGCCGAAGTCGCGCTGGAGCTTTGCGAGCAGGTTAACGATCTGAGCGCCGACGCTGACGTCGAGCGCGGACACCGGCTCATCGGCGACGATGAAGCGCGGCCGAAGGGCAAGGGCGCGGGCGATGCCGATCCGCTGGCGTTGGCCGCCGGAAAATTCGTGCGGAAAGCGGGAGAGGGCGGATTCGTCGAGGCCGACGGCATTCAGCAATTCGCGAGCGCTCAGAAAGGCATTTCCGATTGTCGATTGCCGATTGCCGATTTTCCTGACCACCGACGACTGACGACCGAAGACTCCATGAATGATCGCTGGTTCCTCGAGGAGTTGCTTCACCGTCATGCGTGGATCGAGGGAGCCGAAGGGGTCCTGGAAGATGATCTGCATGTCACGGCGGAGGCGGCGCAACTCGCTGGGTGTGGCGGCAGCGACGTCGTGACCGTCAAAGATGATGCGGCCGCTGGTGGGTTCTACCAGCCGAAGAATCAGCCGGCCCAGGGTGCTCTTGCCGGAACCCGACTCGCCGACCAGCCCGAGAGTCTCGCGCTCGTGGATATCTAGTGAGACGTTGTTTACGGCGCGCACTTTTCCTCGCGCGCTGCCGAAAACCGATTCGGAGAGCGGGAAGTCCTTGACGAGATTGCGGACCTCGACGAGGGGCATGATGCAGCACATCGTATCCGAAATTGGGCAGTGCGCCCCTGTTTGCGCCAAGACACCGCAACTAAGAGATTGTTTTCCGCCGCAGACGGTTGTTCAACATCGGTTGGCCGCTGGCCGCAGGCTGCATACGTTTCCAGCGGACCGGAAACAGCGCGGCCGCCTGCTCGGGCGTCGCTTTGCCGCCGGCGATGGAGATGGCGCGCGCCAGCGTTTTGGATTTGCAGAATCCTCGCTTCATTCCGAGTCGGGAGTACGGCTGCTGCTCAGGCGGATGCACGTCCATCTCTCCAAGAGCGAAGAGTGGGTGCGCGAGGCCCAGGAGGTGTTTCGGAGCAGCCTTACAGCAACCTGCGGCGGACAGCACCTGCCAGAGCAGCCAGCCCAGCGCCGAAGAGCATAAACGATTCCGGCTCGGGCGTGGAAGTGGCAGTCACATGAACTACCATGTCGTTGTAGTCCTTGTCGCCCGACGAATTCAGATCTTCGATACCAAGCCAGTAGTCACCCGTACCAAGTCCTTCGAATACCGCGAAATGTTGGAAGTTGACCTGATTATCGGAATTTAGCGCTGCATTCGAATAGTAGGTGCCATTGGCGCCAATCATGAAAAACGAATACGAACCAGCGGCCGTGAAGGTCGCGGTTGCACCCGCGCCTTGCGGGCCAGTGAAGATGATGTGATTGCCGTTTATATCGCTATAACCAAATTGGTTAATTCCGGCGTTCCCGGCAATTTCAATCTTCATCGTCGCTGCATTGGCGCCGGTGGGCGCGAAGGTGATGTTTAGGTCAGCGGTTCCGTTCGAGTATCCCCAATAAGGAATCTGCCCCGGTGCGCCCGACATTCCGCAATTCCCGGTACCAGTTAGGCAGTAACCGATGTTCTTCTGTGAGCCATCCCAACTCGTGTGATCCCAATAGGGCGTACCGTTTTCGTTGACGGTGTATCCCGATTGCCAACCGGCGCCGACCGAACCGGTCAAGGTATCTGCCCATAGCGGTGAGCCAGCCACGATCAGGACAATCGCGACGATTGCAAGTCTTACAGCAAGATTAGAGCGCACAAAAACCTCCACGTCGGCAAGCCGGTTTTGAAGCTTCAAACATGACTAAGGCAATTGCCTTACCACATCCGCCTGCGTTTGTCGTACTCTCGCCGCCTCTAAGTAGTTGTTAATAAATATTTTAGAGCTACTCTAAGTTGGGCGGGCACAACGCAAGAACCTGCACGCGCAAAGTCTTGCACTACAGTGCTAGTTCTTTTCTGCTGGTTCTGCACTCTGTTCGGCGCGCATTACCGACAAAAAAACAGATCGACGCACAACCGTCGGATCTCACCTTTCGAAACGTGGTGCTCCCCTGTCCGCTCTGTTCGTTTCCGGACGCTTCCCCGCTCACATTTTTGTTAACGGCACGTCAAAGACCATGACAGGGGAAGCCCAGCCGGGGGACCTCACCCAAGCAAAAGCGGCTTGGGTGGGCCACCCGACATTCAGGGTAGGCACCCCGCAGCGAGGCGTTTTGGAGCGGAAGCGATGGCAGCCGAGGCCGCAGTCGTACAATTCGTGCCGGTCGTGTGCAATCCTTCCGGAAGGATTATGGGACAGGTAGCGCCCAAAGCGACCGTTCCGTCTTTATCCTGGGGGCGAATGACGGCATCGAACGCACGCCGTATTGACGACACCGCGCTGATTCGTGACGCCCAGCGGGGCGACCGCGCCGCCTTCGAGGAATTAGTGCGGCAGTATGACCAGGCGGTGCTCCGCCTGGCGCTGCACCTGACCGGATCGGAAGCCGACGCGCAGGACATTTACCAGGACGCGTTTATCAAGGCGTACCGTAACATCGGCAGCTTCCGCTTCGAGTGCTCGTTCTACACATGGATTTACCGCATCGTCACCAATCTCTGCCTCGATTACCTGCGCAAGCGCAACGTCCGCAAAGAAGATTCGGCGGTCACTACCGACGCGGATGGGACCGAGTACAGCCTGATCGACCGGGTGAGCGATGACCGCGCGGGGTCGAACCCGGAGCACGACCTGATGCGGCGCGAGCTGGGCGGCAAGATTCGCGCGGCGTTGGAGAAGCTCTCGGGTCGCGAGCGGATGGTCTTCGAGCTGAAGCACTACCAGGGACTGAAGCTGCGCACGATCGGCGAAATGCTGAACACGACGGAAGACACGGCCAAGAACACATTGTTCCGGGCGACGCAGAAATTGCGCGCCGCCCTGGTGGAAATGAGATAGCCATGAATTGCGAATGGGTGAAGTCGAACATCACGCTGTACGTTTACGACGAGCTGCCCGACGAC
>JBOGLI010000223.1:0-3646 GCA_050746165.1 Terriglobales bacterium
GTTTGTCTGGTGTCCTGCCGCCGGGGTCCGCACTCTGTCCATCGGAGCGCTCCCGGGTGGCTCGCGCAATCTCGCTCAGATTTGCACCACCGAAGATCTTACTGGCCATGGTCCTCTCCTCGCGCACTGCCATTTCCGGCACTTCCTATAGGATATTCAATTGATTGCGTGGGTTTCGTCACGAAACTGCCTTTCAGGTAATACCGCGCTGACTGAGCGCTGTGGCCTTGGAGGGCCATTCACGCAGTATGCTGAGCTCGATCTCCGCAAACACGTTGTCCATCATCTGCAGTACCTGTCGATCCGGCTTGGGCTGCTCATAAGGCGTGATGAACTGTGCGGCCGAATTGATCACGGCACTTGAATGGAAAAATACCCGTTGAAAGACCGAATCGCCAAAACAGGCCCGCATGACTTCGAAGAATTGTTTCTGGCTTTCGTACCGGCGATCGAAGAGCGTCGTGAGCACCGAGATCCAACGGTAGCTCTTGGCGGGATCGAGCTGCCCGATGTAGTTGTGGACCATACGGAAGAACTGCACCGTGCTCGAGAAATCAAACATGCGTGCCGCCGAGGGCACCAGCAGGGTATCGGCCGCCATGAGAACGTTGACCGAGATCATGCCCAGCGCCGGCGGGCTGTCCACGAGAATCACATCGTAAGCAGCCGCCACAGTTTGGATGCCGTATTTGAGCTCACTGAAAAAAGCGATGCGCTGGGCCGGCGTAGGCTGGCCAGCCACGCGCATGACAATGGCGATTTCGGCTTCGTACAGCGCCAGGCAAGCCGGGATTAGATCGATACCCGCAAAGTGGGTCGGACGCACGCCGTAGGCCAGTGTCTTCTGGTCGCTGGCGAGGTAGGGCAGTACAGTGTCCTCCTGGGCAATGTCGGCATCCGGCACGTACCCGAACATCGAGGTGGTGGTGGCCTGGCTGTCGGTATCGATGACGAGGATCCGGTAGCCTTTAAGGGCCAGGTAGTGGGCAAAATTCACGCACGTCGTGGACTTGCCAACACCACCCTTGAAGTTCTGGCAGGCGATGATCAACGGCGCGTCGGTCGCCGGATCGCGCCAGGGAAGGGTGCCAAAATGCGCCCGAAACGATTGGATCTGCGCCAGTGTGTAGCCCATGCGGCGGTTGTTACCCGGATTGCGCGGTGCGTCGCCCAGGCCAATATCCGTCTCGGCGCGGGCGAGGGTGGTGCGGTCGCGCCCTACCATCTGGGCCGCCTCGCTGGGACTGAACAGGCGCTGCAGAGTCTTGCGCTGATGGGGCTCGGCGCCCAGCGCATGCATGCGATCCAGGAAGGTCTCGCTGCTGGCGAGAATGTCGCCCAACTTGTCAATTGCGCGCATCGCTGGCACACTCTTCTCCCTACGAGGCCGTAGTCCACGGATTTCGGGTCAAAAGTAACAGAAATCCGTGCACGAAGCCAAGCGGTGCGAGAGTGGAGGGCTGGCGCAGCATGGCTGAAGCGGCACCGGAGGTGCAATATGCCGAGCATATTGATAAGGCCTGCCGCCTGTATCGCGACCTCGGTTTTTTGCCCGAGCGCATCGCCGCCCAGTTGATTCGCAGCGGCTACCCGCCAGAGCTCGTTCGGCGCCGATTCTGCGATCTGCCGGCGAGCGCCTTTCCCGAGCCTCCGGCCCCGCGTACGCGGGAGTGGCAACGACGCGACGCGCCTGGAGCCAGCTCTCGCGGGGCTGCTGCAGCCGCGGTTTCCACCACCGTTCCGGCCCCGATCGCATCCATCCTCACGCGTCTCCCCGGACGCACGGTGCCGGCCCTTCCTGACAGCATCGAGCTGCACGCTTCCGCACAGGGGATCTCCTTCCAGTATGTGCCGCTGATCCAGTGTTCATTTCCGCATGCCGATCCCGGTGAGGCTGCGACCTTCACTCGTCACAACGGCTGGCTCGATCTCACCCTCTCAGCCACCCGGCGCGACATGGGACTACCCTACGGCGTACCGGCGCGACTATTGACCATCTACTGCGCCTCCGAGGCCATCCGCACGCGCTCGCCCGAAATTTATCTCGGCCGCAGCGTTCACGAGTTCCTGCGCTGCCTCGACGTGCCGATTACGCGCGGCGAGCGTGGCTCATTGCGCGTGTACGCGAATCAGATCCTGCGTCTCATTCACTGCGCCGTCTCCATCGACGAGAACGTGCGCGATGCCGGCGGCCGAACCGGACTTCACATCCGCCAGGCGCTGTTCGCCGAGGAAGCGCGCTTATGGTGGGATGAGGCCGAGGCGGTAGGGCAGGGTAGTTCGCTGGTGCTATCCTCGGTGCTGTTCCAATCCATCCTCGAGCGTTCTGCGCCGCTGTCCACCGCGGCTATTCGCTGCCTGCGCAAGAGCCCCATGGACCTTGATGTCTATGCCTGGCTCGTGCACCGGCTGTTTCACTTGAGCCGCACGAACACGGTGACGTGGACTCAGCTCTCAGGCCAGTTCGGTCACGGCTATGCCGAGGCGCGCAAGTTCCGACACTTTTTCCTCGACTCCCTTAAGCGCGTGCTCGCGGTGTATCCCGAGGCCCATGTCAAGCCGACCAAGGTCGGCCTGATTCTCAGCCCCTCCCGGCCACACGTGCCGCGCGAGCGTCCCACGCTGCCCCGGTGAGCCAATTGCTTCGAGAGCAGGCTACCCAATTCCGCCGGGGCGTCACAACTCTGCCGCGAATTCGCGATTTTTCCGGGCCTCCATCACCTAAATCACTGTCAAAATAGCGCGTTGCCGACGGCTATTGGCAGGGCGTTACATCTCTGCCGCCGCGACACCAGGCCATTAATTTAATGAGCCTTTTTCCCGAACCGCGACAGTGGCACCGTGACAATTCTGCCGGCCACGCGTGGCATCGCTTGTCCGGTGGCGTTGCATCTCTGGCGCGCAGGCGTGGCATCGCTGCACGATCTCGCGTATTCCTTAATTCATTCAATGTGTTACTCGATCTCCCTCTAGTTCATATAGCTCCCTGTAATACCTCTCGCGAGCTGCTCGATAAACAAATCGAAGTTGAGGATCAGACGACGAATCCCCTGCCGTCGACAGCCGTAGCACACGAATGTAGATTGCCGATCGACCACTTAGGAGCAAGGTGATCCATGGTAACCATGAGAGTCTCGACACTCTGGCGCTCGGTGGCCGGTCAGGTGCGCGAATACCGCGGCGTGTTCCTATTCCTGATCCTGATGTGCGGCTTTCGCTCCGCCTGGGCCGACTGAGTCTACGTGCCCAGCGGCTTCATGAATCCGACGATTCTCGAAGGAGACCGCCTGCTGGTGGACAAACACGTCTACGGCCTGCGCGTGCCGTTCACGCTCTCGCGCCTCACCGAAGGTAACAACCCGGCGCGTGGCGACATCATCGTCTTCGACTCGCCGACCAACGGCAGATCACTGGTCAAGCGAGTGATCGCCGTTCCGGGAGATACGGTGGAGTTGGACGGCGAGCGGCTGATCGTCAACGGGGCGTCGCCCCGTTACACCGTGGAGGCCGCCCCTGCGTCGAGCGCGCTGCTGCGTTCGACGCGCGCACTCGAGCCGACAGTGCTGCGTGAATCCGGGAGCGCGCGCGCGCACGACATACTGCTGCTGCCCGGCCGCATTTATTCGGAACGGGTAGGGCCCCTTAC
>JBOGLI010000224.1:0-7958 GCA_050746165.1 Terriglobales bacterium
CCCGTACAGCTCGAACTGGTATCGAAGTCCGCGGTCAACGCGTTGTCGACCCTGCCCATCGTGAACGACGGATGGTTAAACACGTTGTAGGCCTCGCACCGCAGTGAGAACGCCACATGTTCGCCGATCGGAATGTTCTTCTGCAGCGCCATGTTCCAGTTGTTCGACCCAGGCCCGCGGAACACGGCGTTGCCGCTGTTCAACCCGAGCTGTCCCGGAGTGGGGACCACGCCGACATCCGGCATCACGAACGCGTCCTTGTTCAGGTATTGCAGCGTTGAATGCAGGGTCGAAAGATTTGCAATGGGGTTCCCGATGACGAGCACGCGCGCGCCGTCACCGCCGCCTGTCAGGTTTGGCGTACCGCTCATGGTGACCGAGTACGGCGCGCCGCTGATGAACTCGGCGATGCCGGACCACTCCCAATTCCCAGTGATGGCCTTCAGCACCTTGTTCTGCGTGAGGCGAGTGGAATCTGGAATGTTCGCGGTCCAGTGCGCCACTAAATCATGCGTCCGATCGAAATTCGCCAGGCCGTAGTTCCAGAACCGGCGGTTCTGGTAAACGGCTACGGCGCCATCCACTGTCGATTGCGTGGCTAGAGTTTTCGAGAAGGTGTACGCGACGCCGAACTGAAGTCCTTTGGTAAACCGGCGATTTACCGACGCCTGCAGCGAATTGTAGTTCGAGGTCCCGCCGTAATCGCGCAGCAGCACGTTGCCGTATCCCGGATACGGACGGAAGTAGTTATCGTTGAGCAGCTTCGCCTGGTACAAAACCACTCCGCCATGGTTCGGTCCATAGAAGAAAGTGTTCTTCGAGCCGCTAAACGTGCCATTCAACGGCGTGCCGGTCAGGATCGCGGTCGTCTGTGTGGTGTCCACGTATCTCGGATCGTTCTGCGCCAGGTAAGGAACCGCATTCAGGTTGACTTCCTGGTTGAGATGCCGTCCGAAAGTGCCGACATAGGCGACGTCAATCACGGTGCTGAATCCGATCTTGCGCTGGACTCCGAAGTTGACGCCCATGGTCGATTCGATTTTACGGTTCGCCTGCAGCACCCTGGTTTGCTGCGGGCTGTTGTTGACCTGGCTCGTCGGGTCATAGCAGGTCTGCGTCGCTCCGCAACCAGGCTGGAAATTCTGGCTCGTGATCTGCCCATATCCGATGCTGGTGCTGCTGGTCACCGGAGGCGTGCTAAAGAAGTCGCCTACCGTGCCGCCGCCCTCGCGCGTGTTGTAGTAAAGGCCGGCGCCCAGCCGGACGGCAGTCTTTCCGTCCTTGAAGGGGTCCCATGCGATTCCGAACCGCGGCGCGTACAGCAGTCCGTTGCTGTAGCGCAATGAGCTCGGATACGAGGGGTCGGTGTTGACCACGGTGCCGGTGTAGTTGAAGGGCGCGACGAATGTGCCGTTAAACGTGCTCGGCTTCACATCGCTGGGGTTTGATGGGTTCTGTGCGCAAATGCTCGTATTGCTGAAGCTCGACCGCGAGCTGCCCTTACAAGCAGTCTTGCCGGCTGTGCTCAAGCTGCCATAAAGAACCGGCACATACAACGGCGGGACTTGCGACGGATCGTAGCGGCCCGGAACGAAAGAGGCGCCCTGTCCCGGCGCAAGCGTCGTCGGAATGTCGTACGTGAAACGCACACCATAGTCCATGGAAAGGTTCGAAAGCAGCTTCCAATGGTCTTGTACATACCACTCGAGCACGTGCCAGTGCGGAGCGTAGTCCGCCCGCGTGCCTTCCGCGTACGAAGAGTAGCTGCCCAGCAAAACGTTCGCGTACGAATACTGCGTGTCGTACGGGCTCGAGGTGTTCGGACTGAAATTGAAGCTCCCGTTGAAGTTGTTTCCGGAGTGTTCCTGCAAGTACCGGCCAGCCTGGAAGTAGGCGCCAACTTTGAACGTGTGCTGGCGCCAGATCTTGGTTAGCCCGTCCGTGCCTTCCCACGTACCGGTGAAGTCACGCAACGGATAGCGTCCGGTGAAGCTCAGGTTGGGGGCCTGCGCGAGTTGGAAAGTGCCGCTGCTGCCGCCGCTGCTCAGGCTGGCGAGCGCCGGAACCAGGTCAAGAGGATTTTGTGACGGGTCATTCTGCCCGAGATTGACGCCCAGCGCGGACTTCTGCAGCTTCTTGTAGTCCGCTGGATTGGTCTGGCCGGTGGTTTCGTTCCATTGCGAGAAGCCAACGTTGAACTCGTTCACCAACGTCGGAGTGGCGACATACGTTATGTTGAGCCCCGCATTTTTCGAGGGCGTTGAATAAAATCCGGGGATTCCATAGCTGGTGTTATTCGTCGTGGCCGTAAGCCCGGCGTTCTCCTTGAATTCCTTCATGCCGCGGAAAAAGATGTGCAGCTTCTCGGTGGCCTGGTAATCAAGCCGCACCACATACTGGTGAGCAGGTTCATTCGAAATCCCGTCAATCGTGTAGTTGTACGGACTGCCCGAGGTGACGTTCGTCAGCGGGCATGCCGCCGCGCCGCCGCCCCCCAGTGGTGTGCAGTTGATGGTTGGCCCCGGGAAGGTCCCCATGATCTTCTGCATGTTCGGATTGATCCGGCTCAACGGAATGATGTTCAATCCCGTGGGATTGCTGGCCGTCGCCCTCGAGGGGTCGGTGAAGCATCCTGCCTGGCTGCTCGCCGAGCAAGTGCCGGTCTTCATCGGGTCGCGGACGTAAACTTTCTGCCCTTTGGTGTCGTAGGTGTTGGAGAAATCGCCGTGCAGCTCCGCCGCAGTCGGCATCATGAACTTCTGCGTATTGATGGCGGTCTTGGTCGGCCACCGCTCCATCGAGAAAAAGAAGAACAGCTTGTCCTTCTTGGTATTGAATACCTTCGGAATATAGGCAGGACCGCCGACGGTGAAGCCATACGTGTTATACCGGTAAGTGTCACGCGGCTGGCCCGTGTGTTTGCGGAAGAAATCGTTGGCGTTGAGCGCCTCGTTGCGGCCGTAGTAATAAGCCGATCCGTGATAATCCTTGGTGCCCGACTTCGTCACCAGGTTCACCATGCCGCCCGCGCTCTGGCCGTATTCCGCCTGGTAGCCGTTCAGGACGACTTTGATTTCGGACACTGCATCCATGTTCAGCGGCGTATCCAGTTTGTTTCCGTCACCGCGCGGATTGCCCGAAACTCCATCCACCGTGACCGCATTGCTGCTCGACCGAACGCCGGAGATATATCCCGGGCCCGACGTTCCCAGTTGATCGCCGCCCTGTCCATTGCCCGCATCGTCGCGGCCGTTGCTGTCGCCGGCGCCCACGATTCCGGGCAGCACACGCAACAACGAGAGTGGGTCGCGCCCGGACGACATCAGCGTGGACATTTCCTTGCTGTCCAATTCGGCGGAACGCTCTGCGCTCTCCGTCTGCACCTGCGCCGTTTCCGCGTTCACGCTCACCGTTTCGGCGACCTGCCCGACCTCGAGCTTCAACTCGCCGGCGGACAAACGCGCCGAGGAACTCAGCACCAGGTTGCGCTTCTCGAGTTCCTTGAAGTTTGGAGCTCTTACGGAAACGTTGAACGTCCCCGGCTGCAGCGCGACGAACATGAAATTTCCGGCGTCGTCCGTCTTCGCGGTGCGCCGTTCGCCGGTGGCTTGGTTGGTCAAAGTGACGTCGGCGCCGACGACGACGGCACCTCCCGGATCCAGAACGCGGCCCGTGATCTGGCCGCTCGATGTCTGCGCCACCATGTTGGCGGCGAGCAGAAATGTCGTGATCGCAACGGCGAGCACCGCAAAGATGGAACGATTCTTCATAACGAGTCCCCCACGATTGTCCTTGGGCGATTCAAGTGACAAATCCCGAGCAGTGAAACGGAGGGATTTAATTCCCGATTCATGAAATATTCAAGTACAAAAATTCACATTTCATATTATGAACGCAAGCAATCTTCTGCTGCTGTGTCCGCGAGTCCCGTTGCACGGCCTTCTTGCGGCAGGTCTGCTCAGTGAATTCGGTGGGGATTTACGTCGATGAGTGCGGCGCCCCGGCGCGCGCGCATGAACGCCTGTTGTTTTTCAGGATTCGTCCATGCGCGCGGCCGGTTGTGGGGGACACAGTCGCCGCTCCGGTCAGAAAGTTATGCGACCGGAAAGCTGCAGGATGCGCGGGCCACGCTCGCTGTTCACCTGTCCAAAGGTGCTGGTCGAGCTGATTAACCCCGATCCGCAGCGCGGATCCAAGGCGGCCTTTCCCGTGCACGTGTTGCTGGAATCGAAGTTCGCGGTCGTGTTCACGCTGTCGAACGAAACATGATTGAAGACGTTGTATGCCTCGGCGCGCAGCGAAAACGTGACATGTTCGGTGACGGGGATGTTCTTCTGCAGCGCCATGTCCCAGTTGTTGGTTCCGGGGCCGCGGAACACCATTTGACGGGTGATGCCGGGCATGTCCGGAGTCGGAACCACGCCCACCGGCGGCATGGAGAACGAGTCCTGGTTGATGAACTGCAGCGTGTTATGTACCTGGCCCTGCGGCGCATAAAGCGGCCCGGTGAGCAGCACGCGCGCACCGTCGCCGCCGAACGTTAAGTTTGGAGTTCCGCTCATCGTCACCGGGTATGGACGCCCGCTCACAAATTGCGCGATCCCTGACCAGACCCAATTGTCGGCGACCACACCCAGCACTTTGTTGTCCCAGAGCCGCGTGATTTTCGGGATGTTGGCGGTCCAATGGATGACAAGGTCTTGCGTGCGGTCGGAATCGGCGAGTCCATACTGCCACCAGCGATGCGGCTGGAAGTTCGCCACGTTCGAGTCGACAGCGTCGTCGCCCGGTTTGGAATACGTGTCTGCCATCGTCTTCGACCATGTATATGCAACTCCGAACTCCACCCCCCTGGCGAAGCGGCGGTTCACCGCTACCTGTAACGAGTTGTAGTTGGAGGTGGCGCCGTAGTCGCGCAAGTAGACGTTCTGATAGCCCGCATAGGGACGGAAGTAGTTATCGCTCAGCAGGGCCGGTTGGCAGAGCGTTGTTCCGCCGTGATTCGGTCCGTAGAAATAGCACTTCGGCTTGCCGGTCGGATCCACGTACGCGGGGTCCTGTTGCGCCAGGTATGGAATCGCGTTCAGGTTGTACTGCTGGTTCAAGTGGCGGCTCTGTGAACCGACATAAGCTACGTCGAGCACTGTTCCCCAGCCGACGTCGCGTTGCACCCCGAAGTTGTAGCTGACGGTGGAAGGCACTTTGCGATTGGGTTGCAGGATGCGCGTGTCCACCGGGCTTGCGTTCACCAGGCTTCCGCTTCCGTAGCAGCTATTCGTGTTGCCGCAGTCGGGCGCGAACGCGCCGCCGCTGATCTGGCCGTAGGTGATTTTGTTATCGACCACCAGCGGAGCAATCAGCGAGTAGTCACCCACCGTGCCGGCGCCCTCGCGGCTGTTGTAGTAAATCCCGCCACCGAGGCGGACCGCCGTTTTGCCGTCACCGAACGGGTCCCATGCGATGCCGAACCGCGGCGCGAACAGCACGCCGTTGCTCCAGCGCAGCGATTGCGGGTACGTCGTGTCGGTGTTCACCACCGTTCCTGTATAAGCAAACGGGCTGACGAACGTTCGCAGATAATCGCTCGACTGTACGTTGTTGGGGTTGGTGGGATCCTGCGCGCACGTCGACGGAGTCGTCCGCGAGTTGCCCTTGCAGGCCGATTGTTGTGCCGCGTTCAAGTTTTTATAGAGGACGGGCATGAACAGGGCGGGAGCTTTCGTCGGATCGTAGCGGCCGGGGACGAAAGATGCGCCCATGCCCGGTTGCAGCGTCGTCGGCAGGTCGTAAGAGAAACGCATGCCGTAGTCCATGGTCAGGTTGGAGCGCAGCTTCCAGTGGTCCTGTGCGTACCAGTCGAGCACGTGCCAGTGCGGTGCATAGTTGACGACGTTCGAGCCTTCGTCGTAACCGTTGTAGCTTCCGATCAGCATGTTGGCATACGAATATTGGGTATCGAACGGGCTGCTGGCATTCGACGAAAAATCGAAGCTCCCGTTGAATACCGATCCGATGTGGCGCTGGATGTAACGTGAAGCCTGGTAGTAGATGCCGGCCTTGAACGTGTGCCGGCCCCACATCTTGGTGACGCTATCGGTGAACTCCCATGTGCCGGTCGAGTTGTTCATCGGAAAGCGATTGTCGAAATTAATGCTCGGCGCCTGACTGAATCCAAAAGTGCCGGAGCCGCTGTGTCCGCCGAGTCCGGATATCCGCGGCACCAGGTCGAGCGGGTTCTGGTCCGGGTTGTTCTGGCCGAGGTTCACTCCGGTCTTGGCCCGCGAGAGCGCGTCTAGGTATTGCGTACCGGCGAACCCCTGGAGTTCATCCCAGCTTGCGTATCCGACCGTGAATTCGTTGACGATGGTTGGCGTCGCCGCGTAGGTAATGTCGATACCCGCGTTCTTCGCCGGTGTCGAATAGTACTGCGGGATGCCCCAGTCCATCTTGTCGGTGGTCGAAGTCAGGCCGCTGTTCTCGTTATGCATCAGCAGCCCGCGGAAGAACATGTGCCACTTGTCGTTCAGGTTGTAATCGAGGCGCAGAACGGTCTCGCCCGCCGGCTGGCTCTTCGGGGCGAAGATGCTGTAGTTGTACGGGTTCCCGCTGGTGATATTGGTCAGCGGACAGGTGGCGAGTCCACCTGCACCCTTGGGCGCGCAGTCGATGGTCGGCACCGGGAAGATATTCATTAGCGCTTGCGTGTTCGGGTTAATTCGGTTGCCCGGAATGATGTTCACACCAATCGGGTTCGCTGCCGTCGCTCGCGACGGATCGGTGAAACATGCCGTCTGGTCCTTGGAAGAACAGGCGCCGCTCTTGAGCGGATCGCGGACATAAACTTTGTTCCCGCTGGAATCGTAGCTGTTGGAGAAATCGCCGGCGCGCTCCGCCGCGGTGGGCATGTAGAACTCGCGATACCCGCTGTTCGTCTTCGTCGGCCACCGCTCCTGCGAGAAGAAGAAGAACAGCTTGTTGTGATGGGAGTTGAAAACCTTTGGGATCGTCACCGGGCCGCCCACCGTGTATCCCCAGGTGTTATAGCGATACAGGCCGCGCGGCTTGCCTTGGTGGTTATTGAACCAACTGTTGGCGTTGAAAGCTTCGTTGCGGCCGTAGTAGTACGCGCTGCCGTGCAAGTCTTTCGTCCCTGATTTCGTCGTCAGGTTGATGATCGCGCCGGAGCTCTGGCCATACTCGGCCTGGTAGCTGTTCAACAGCACTTTAACCTCGGCGACTGAGTCCATGGTCAGCGGCGTGTCGAGCTTGTAACCGTCGCCGCGTGGATTGCCGAGTACGCCATCGATGCTCACCGCATTGCTGCTCTGCCGGACGCCAGCGATCGTTCCCGGATTCTCCGTCCCCAGAGAGGAACCGCCGCCGCCGTCCTGCACTACGCCCGGCAGCACGCGCAGCAGCGAAAGGGGATCCCGGCCAATTGTCATCAGGTTGGAGATTTCCTTCGTGTCCAGTTCCGCCGAGCGTTCCGCGCTCTCTGTCTGCACCTGTGCCTGCTGGGCGTCCACGCTCACCGCTTCCGCCACCTCGCCGACCGCCAACTGGAGCACGCCCGCGGAGACGCGCGCCGCCGCGCTCAAATGGATGTCGCGCTTCTCGAATTTCTTGAAGTTCGCTTCCTCCACCGTGACCGTAAAGGTCCCCGGCTGGAGCGCGACAAACATGAAGTTGCCGGCCGCATCGGTTTTGGCCGTTCGCGTGTCGCCAGTGCCCTGGTTGGTCAGGGTAACGTTCGCGCCGACCACGACGGCCCCCGCCGGGTCCACGACGCGGCCGGTGATCTGGCCGCTGGAGGTCTGCGCCACGGCAAGCGCGGCACCCATGTAGACGACGGCGGCGAGCGAAAGTGCGCGGAGCATGAAACGTGAAATCATATGCATCTCCCAAGCGTCAAAAAGATTGCATCGTGAAACCGCTTACATCGCAATACGATATATATA
>JBOGLI010000225.1:0-3803 GCA_050746165.1 Terriglobales bacterium
GCGGAGATGAGGACGCAGCGAGCGCCGGCATCTTCGAAAGCCTTGCGCGGCTCGGTCATCTCCGTTTGCTCAAAGTTTGTGTCCAACACGATCGCCACGCGGATGCCGTTGAGATCACTGGATGCCATGTTTCCTCCTTGAATTGTCGGTTGCGGAGTTCGAGTTGAGGACCGAGTTGAAGACGACGACGGGGGATTTACTTTTGGGATGCGTGGTGCAGGGGTGGAGAGGGCCCGGCGAGGGGGGCCCATTTCCCTTATTTGCCGGTGCGAGAAGACGCCGGCGAGCCGGTTCCGACCGCTTGAGCAGCCGCGGTATTACCGGCTTTCATGTAGGCCTCGGCCAGGTGGCGGCGAATCTGCTGCGTGAGTTGCGGCGGCTGCGCGGTTGTCCTGGAGAGTTGGCGCGCGGCTTCCAACGTGCGCACGGCTTCGGAGTATTCGCGACGGCGCAGGTGCACGACCCCGACGGTATCGAGGACGGCGGGATTGCCGGGCGACAGCGACTCGGCGGCTTGCGCCAACTGCAGCGCGCGTCCGAGATTCGCACCTTGTTCGGCGTAGAGCCATGCCAGATTATTCGCGGCGACTCCGGAGCTCTCGCCGCCACGCACCGCGCGCTCATAATTGTCGATGGCGGAGCGAACATCGTTTGACTCTTCGGCCTTTACTCCGGCAAGCAGGGCGGCCGCATTACCGCCAGTCTTCGCCGCCGAATCGGCGGCAGCGGAAAGATCGCCGGTCTCGGCAAAGGTGTCGGCCAGCGCGGCTGCGGCGGTGGCGCGTTTCGGATCCATCCGCAGCGCCTCCGATAGACACCGTTTCGCGTCGGCGTACCAGTGATGATCGGCGAAGAGCCGTCCGGCAATTTCCATCAGGACAGCGGAAGCCGGCTTGGCGGAGGCCACCCGCTCGATGCGCAGCAGCATGGGACGAGTCAATTTTCCCGTACGGTACACGCGCGTCAGCCCCTCGACGGCGGAGGAGGAATGCGGGTCGATCACGACCGCGTGCTCGAACTCGATGAGGGCATCGCCGGGCCGGCCGGCGTCGGCCTCGATATTGCCGAGCAGGACGTGCGGCTCGGCCGAGTCAGGTTCGAGGGCTTCCATGCGTCGAGCAATGGTCGCCGCCGATGAGAAGCTCTGTTTGGCGGCCAGCACTCGCGCAAAAAGGTCCAACGCGCGAATGTTGGCGGGTTCATCGCGGACCACGGCCAGTACGTAGCTCTCCGCGCCGGCCACGTCATTTTCGGAGAGCGCCTGTTCGCCCAGCGCCACTCTGGCCGGGGCAAAGTGCGGATCGCTATCCAGCGCCTTGAGCCATTCGCTGCGCGCGTCCGACGGATCGCTACAGCGCAAGCGCACGAGTCCCGCCACATAGTGCGCTGGGGCAGAATCGGGCGCCAGCAGCACCGCTTCCTGCGCGTGGCCCGAGGCGGCCGGAAGATCATTCGACGCGAGCGAGATTTCTGCTTCGAGAATATTCCTGGTCGCGTCGTCGATGTCCGCACTGTACTGCTTTAAGTGATCGCGCGCGTGTTCGATCGCGTTCGCCAATTCCGCGGGATTGTCGGCAGCGACCTCGAGATCGGCTTCGACCAGGCGAGTGGCCACGCGGGCCCGCTCCTGCCTGGCCGCGGTATTGGTCGCGGGCTTCTGCTGTTGCAGTGCGGTCTGGTAATCACGCAGGGCCGTCAGCGGACGGCCGGAGATCAATTCAAAGTCGGCCAGCTCCGTGCCGCTGGTGGGCTGGAGAGAATCGACGCGGCGCAAGACCTGCGCGGCCTCGGCGATTCGCGATGTGCGCTGCAGGAACTGCGCCAGGCGCAAGTTGGTGTCGGGCGTATCTTCCGCCTTCACCGCCGCGCGATAGGCAGATTCGGCACCACTGATCTCGCCTTCCTGCTCGTGCAGGCGTCCCAAGGCAAGCAGCGGCGACGCAGTCTTGGGATTAGCCTTCGCAGCGTTTTCCAGCACCTGTTGCGCCTTCTGGGTCTGGTCGTCCTGGTTATAGAGGTCAGCAAGGGCGACGGCGGCCGCGGGACGTTTGGGGTCGAGCGATAAGGCCTTTTCATAGGTGGTGATCGCGTCTCGCTTATCGCCCATCTTCTCGAATGCCGCTCCCATCAGGACGACTGCCTCGCTGTTGCGAGGGTCGACGCGCAATGCCATCTCCGCTTCGCGCTGCGCGCCCTGGGCCAGTCCCGCTGAAACCATGAACTCGCCGATCCGCAAGTGAGCGGCAACATTGGCGGAATCGCTTTCGATCGCCAACTGGAAGGCGTGAAATGCTTCCGGCATGCGGTCGAGGCGAAGCAGACACTCGCCCATACGGTAGTAGGTCTGTGATATCTGGCGGTGATTGCCAGAACTCGTCTGCGTCAAGGAGCTTTGATACGCACTCAGGGCATCGTTGAACCGGCCCTTCGCCTCGAGCTTCGATCCCAAGGCAAATTGCGATTTGGCGCACCCAAGCAGCGCGAGAATGAGGACGGCAACGATTGGGCTGGAGAGGAGTACTGAACCGCGTTTGCGCATTGAGGGACCGAGGGCCTGCGACGGACTCTCTTACAGATGAGCGCTTCCGGGCAGGTGTTGTAATCCCGGTGGAGCCCCGATCCGCCAATTGCACGGTGGCCGGTTGGAGACCGGTTTGTTAGAATCGTATGTGGCCGCCCAACCGTGGCGGTTTTCCTATCAGCGGCGCCGCCCCACCACTCGCGGCGTCCTGGCGCGGAGAGGTGCGTGAGCGGTTGAAACGATCCGCCTCGAAAGCGGACATACCTTGACGGGTATCGGGAGTTCGAATCTCCCCCTCTCCGCCAGAACTTCCTGGCAAAAAAAAGGCGGCCCGAAGGCCGCCTAAGTTATTTACCGCATGTTCGATGATTAGAGCAGCGGCGGGTTGGCCGAGCTACCCGTGCTGCTGCCGGTCGCCCCATTCGCCGGGCAAGCCTCGGCAACGGAGTCAACGCGCGTCACCACGAAGTTCTGGCCATTCTGGCCGGAAGTCGAAGAAACGCCGGACTGGCTGCCGATCTGGCCATTCTGGCTGCTCTGCGAACCCATCGAGTTGTTGTTCTGGCTGCTGGCCGAGCTCTGGTTCTGGCTGTTGGCCTCGCCCGTCGTTGCCGACTGGTTGGCCTGGCCGCTATACGCACCCGGCTGAACGCCCGCCTGGCTGCCGCTCTCACCCGCCACGCCGGCCTGCTGACCGGAGGTGCCGGTCTGGCTGCCGATCGCGCTCGAGTTACTGCTCGACGGCGACGTGCTGCTAGTGGAGCTTGACGACGAATTGCCCATCGACGAGTTGTTGCTGGCGCTCATCGACGAATTGCTGTTCGCGCCGGAATTCATCGCGCTCGACTGATCGCTCCCGTTTCCGTAATAGCCGTGGATGCGCGCGCGATGGTTCTCAGCCTGGTTCAGGTCCTGGCCGTTGCCTTGCAATTGGATCTGCTGGCCGCTGGCAGGCGTGATGTAGAACGCGGTCTCATGTCGCGTGACGCAACCTTCCAGCGTCTGTTCCTGCTGGCCCTGGTTGCTGGCCATGGAGCCGCTCTGCGTTCCGTTCTGGCCGCTCTTCCATTGCGAGTTCTGGCTCTGCTGGCCTTCTTGGCCACTCATGCTGGAATTCTGCTGCTGCGAATTCGCGTTGTTATTTTGCGACTGGCCCTGAGCGTAACTGCCCGACTGATTGCTGGAAGGCTGCGCGCTGGTCGATTGCGCGAAGGCCGCGCCCGGCAAGAGCAGTCCGGCAGCAAGAATTGCCGTTACAAGCTTCATGGTATCTCCCCGAAAG
>JBOGLI010000226.1:0-3841 GCA_050746165.1 Terriglobales bacterium
CAAGCCGTGCTCGCCCAGGGACTCGCCGTGATCGGCTGTAATGACCACCAGCGCGTCGTCCAAGTACTTCTTCTGTTTTAGCTGCTCGAGGAGGGTTGCAATGACATGGTCCGCGGCGACCACGCCATTGTCGTAAAAGTTGGTCGCGGTTTGCAGTGTCTCACTGGTCGAGCCGGTATCCGAGCTCGGGTGAAGCATGTAGTTGCTCGATGGTTGAAATTCACCGCGCACGTCGCTCTTGCGCATGATGTGCACGGACATGAGGTGGTACTGGATCATCGCCGGAGTCCCATCCCAGGGCGCAAGTGTTGCTGTCCGATCGATGAGAAGCTGATCATCGTTCATGAAACGCACGTGGGCGGAACTGCCGTCAAACCAGTCATCCACCGGGCCGTAGTAGCTCTTCAGCGCATAGAAGTCTGTATGGTCGCCAGCCAGGATTGTATGCACGCGGTAACCGTTCCTGCGCAGCACTTGGTGGATGCCGAAGGGATGGAACGAGAAGTGCTGCGGCAGTTTGGAACCTGTCAGGCTTAGCAGGCCGCATATGGTGTCGCCGCACTCTGCATGCGCGATTACCTTACTCACATTGCCGGACTGCGCCAGACGATCCAAATACGGCGTCGTGTCGCGGCCGTAACCGAAGAGACTCATGTGATCCGGGCGCAGTGCATCGACCACGATGAGAATCAGATTAGGTCGTCGCATACTCTCTGGCGCAGGCACATAGGCGGCGCGTGCACGGTCTTCGAGGGCATCGAGCAGGCGAGCGTTTTCCGCAGTTACAGGGTGCCCCTCGATATCACGCGCCCCAGCCAACGGAAAGAGTGTCATGCTCACGGGCTCCGCTTCACGGAGCCAGGGGGCGTGAGAAGCGTTGGAGATTCCCGCCCAAGCGATCGCGCATCCTGCGGTGATGAGAATCGCGGATGTCCACTCGGAGCTATCGAGATCCGCGATCCAATCGAAGCGTCCAAGATAGCGCCACCATGCGGCTAGTAGGCCGACAGCGGCGGCCAGCAACACCGTTCCAACCGCCGCGCGCGGGATTCCGGCCGAGTCGATTAGATCGGGGGCCTGCGCAAAGAACGTCGGAATCACGTTCCATGCAACCACGCCTCCCCAGTAGTGCAGTCCGAGCAAGACGAAAGCGTAGTACAGGAGCATGCTGCCGATGCACAGCGCGAGAACCAGCGCATTCACCGCGCGGCGCGCTTTGGCGTTCGCAATCAAGCGCGACAACAGAAGCCTCAGAAAGAGTACGCCGATGAACAGCAGAGCCACCACCGCAAAGTGTGGCAGGATCGCCGACGCTGGCTGGCGCAGCACGACCACGTAGAGAGTCAGGAACAGCAACGGGAGGCTGTACCAGAGGACCAGATCTGCGACGATGAGGCTCAAGCGACGACGCATCAGCATAAACGGTTGCCCGGGAGTTAGTCGGAGCTATTCGATACCCAGCTTCTTGATGCGGTATCGCAGTGCTCGAAAGCTCATGCCAAGGACCTTCGCGGCGGCGGTCTTGTTGTAGCGGGTCTTCTCGAGCGCTTTTATGATCGCCTCGCGCTCGATCGTCTCAAGTTGACTTCCCAAAGCGGAGTTGCCTTCGGTGAGGGTGACGACCGCCGGAGAGTCAGCCGAAACGGAGCGCGCACTGGCGCGCAAGCGGATGTGGTCGGCCGCGATGACCCCGCCGGTGCTCAACGTCATGGCCCGCTCGAGAACGTTTTCGAGTTCCCGAACGTTGCCCGGGAAGGGGTAGGTCTCCAACGCCTGCACCGCATCGGCGGAAAGCTCAGGCGCGGGAGTGCTCGCGCGGCGTGCGAGACGCTGCACAATCGCCCCGGCAATTTCACTAATGTCGCCGCTTCTCTCGCGTAACGCCGGGACCCCCAATTCAATGACGTTGATACGATAGAACAGATCCTCGCGAAACAATCCCTGCGCGACCAGATCGGCGAGGTTCTTGTGTGTCGCTGAAAGAATGCGTACGTCAACGGTTTCCTCGCGCGCTTCTCCTACCGGTCGCACCGTCTTCTCCTGCACGACTCGCAGGAGCTTCACCTGCATGTGCAGCGGCAGGTCTCCTACTTCGTCCAGAAAAAGAGTGCCGCCTTCAGCGCACTGGATGAGTCCCTTCTTATCGGCTACCGCGCCGGTAAAGCTGCCGCGTTTGTGACCAAACAGCTCGCTTTCCATGAGCTCGGTGGGTATCGCGCCGCAGTTCACCGCTATGAACGCCCCTTCCCGACGGGCGCCGCTATCGTGGATCAGCCGAGCGACGAGTTCTTTCCCAGTACCAGACTCGCCGCAAATGTGCACCGGAGCCTGACTGCGTGCCACGCGTCCGATCATCTCGCGCAGCTGCTCCATCACGGCAGAGCTGCCGAGAAGGCGCGGTCCGCGCAGTGTTGCGGCGGTCTCCTCATCAACCGCGGCTCCGAGCTTTATGGCGCTTCCCACCAACTTGCGCAGGACGCCCAAATCGAGCGGTTTGGAAACGAAATCGAAAGCCCCGAGTTTGAGTGCGCGTACCGCTGATTCGACGTTGCCGTGCGCCGTGATCACCGCAACCGGGAGTTCGGTGCGGTTTTCCTGGATCCATGCCACAAGATCGAGACCGTCACCATCAGGCAGGCGCATGTCGGTGAGGCAAAGATCAAAACGTTCGTTCTTGAGTAGCCTGCGCGCAGTGCCGACGTCAGCTGCCGTGCGGGTCTTCAGGTTCATGCGGCTCAGGGTCAGCGTCACCAGCTCCAGTAGATCAGGCTCGTCGTCCACAACCAGCACGACTGGCTGCTCCGTTGTCCCAGCTTTCGCCGCAGCTGCTTCGCCCATCACGCCTCCCACCGGTGCGGGTCGGTAAATATCAGCCTGAAGACACTGCCGCCGCCGCTGCGAGGTTCATGCAGGAGCGTCGCGCCGTTGGCCTGAGCGAGCTCGCGGGCCAGGAACAGACCGAGACCGGTGCCGCGACCGCCACTGTAGAACGGTTCGAAAATCCGTTCGGCGTGCTCGGGCGCAACGCCGGCGCCACGGTCTGCGATTTCGAGGTATGGCCGACCATTAGTGCTCATGCGGCCATATCGTATCTCGACCTTCTGGCGAACATCGCCCTGAACAGCGTGCTTGAGGGCGTTTTCGCATAGATTCCATATGATCTGGCGCAACTGGTTTGGGTCGACACGGACTTCAAGGTCGCCGGCCGCACCATCGAGAACGAGTCTTTCACGGGACCACTGCATGGTCTCGCAAAACTCCTCGTGAAACTCTTCGGTCCAGGCGGCGAGCGGCAATTGCTCGCGCCGTGCCTCTTCCCTGCGCGACAGGCGCTGCACGTTGTCGATGATGCCGCTCACGCGCTCGGCGTTGCTGCGGATGATCTGCGTGAGACGATGGTCCTCGCCAGTCAGACTGGCCGATTCGGCGAGGAGCTGTCCGGCGTGGCTCATGGCGCCCACGGGATTTCTGATCTCGTGCGCAATGCTGGCGGACAGGCGCCCCAGGGCTGCGAGCTTCACCTGCTGAACCCTTTCCTCAATGAGACTGGTGTCCTCGAGGAATATGAGTAATGGGCCGGGGCTGACGCTTCCGAGCGGCGCAAAATGCGCGCGAATGACGCGTGCGCCGTCAGCTGCAACGAACGTCCGCACTGCGGATGATGCGCCCCCGGCGGTTCCTGCGCTCTGGCGCCACGACTCCAGGACGAAGAGCAGTCGCGGGCACGCCTCACCCAGTAGGGCATCGGGATAGGCGGCCTGGTCCCCCAGGATTTGCGCCGCTGACTCGTTAATGAGACGGATGCGATCCTGTGCGTCGACTACCAGGATGCTCTCGCGGA
>JBOGLI010000227.1:0-5661 GCA_050746165.1 Terriglobales bacterium
AGCACGCCCTGGAGCGAGTCGCGGATGCCGGGCTCGTCGTCGACGATGAGGACGTTATGCATGCGCGACTTTCACCGGCTCGGTGGCAACCGGCAACTCGACGATGAAGCGCGTGCCGATGGGCTTGTTTTCCTCAACGCGGATCACGCCGCGATGGTCCTCGATGATGCGGCTGACGATGGCCAGCCCCAGCCCGGTGCCGCGCTTCTTGGTGGAGAAGTAGGGCATGAACAGCTTCTCCTTAACGTCATCCGTGACGCCGTGGCCGGTGTCGGCGACAACGATCTCGACGGCTTCGCGGTCGGGGGCGAGGGCGGTCGAGATATACACCTCGCGCACCATCGTTTCCTGCATCGCCTCGGCGGCGTTGTCGATCAGGTTCGCCAGCGCGCGCTTGATCGCCTCCGGATCGGCCAGGACCTTGGGCAGGTCGGAAGCAAGTTCGGTGTGGACCGTGATGCCGTCCATGCGGCCGGTGAACATGGCGAGCGCGCTGTCCACCACGCCGTTGATATCCGACGGCTGTGGCTGCGCGGTCGGAAAGCGGGCGAGGGTGGAGAACTCATCGACCAGGGTACGCACGGTTTCCACCGCGCCGGCGATGGTGTCGGCGCAACCGCGGATCACGCCGAGGGATTGCGGATCGGGTTGGGAGCCGCGGTCGAGATGCCGGCGGATGCGTTCGGCGGAGAGCGCGATCGGGGTCAGCGGATTCTTGATCTCGTGCGCGACGCGGCGGGCGACCTCGCGCCACGCGGCCTGGCGTTGCGCGCTGAGCAGGTCGGAAAGGTCCTCGAAGACCAGCACGTATCCCAACCGCTGGCGCGCTTCGAGAGATGCGGCGGTGACGGCAACGCTCAAGGTCTGGCGGCCAACCGGAATATCGAGCTGGTTGGTGGTCGAGCCCATGCGGTCGGACTTGCGCAGCATGTGGCGAAGGTCCTGCACGACGTCGGCGGGAAACAGCTCTTCCAGCGGGGCGCCGGGGGCGAAGATCGTGCGAGATTTCTGGTCGTCCCGGCTGAGGGCAGCCGGGACCACACCTTCGCCGTTGTGACGGAACATGCGCTGCAGCGCGGGATTGGCATGGGTCACGCGGCGCGCGGCGTCGAGAGAGAGAACGCCGGTGGGGATGCTCTCGAGGATCGTCTCCATCTGGCGGCGGCGCTGCTCGACGGCGACGTTGGCGTCGGCAAGCTCGCGGCTGGAGGCTTCAATTTGGTGGCGCGAGTTTTCCAGCTCGGAGGCCATGCGGTTGAACGATTCCACGAGGCGTCCGAGTTCGTCGCCGGAGGAAACGGAAACGCGGAAATCAAAGCGGCCGCGAGACAGTTCCTGGGTGGCTTCGGCGAGCGCTGCCACGGGACGGGTAACGAATTTGGCGAGGAAGAGCGCGAGCCAGGTGGTGGCGAAGAGCACGAGCACCGTCAGCAGGAGCAGGATGCCCATGTAGGTGCGCCGGACGAGCTTGCGCTGCTGCGCCAGTTCCAGGTAGCGCTGCTGGCTGGATTCGATCTGCGCCATCGTGCGCGACAGGCCCTGCGGCAACGGCATGCCGATGAGGATCCAGCCGCCGCGGCCGCCCACCATTCCGGCAGCAAGGATGTATTCGACACCGTCAACCGTGACCGATTTCGGAAGCGGCAGAAGGGTGCCGTGATGCTCGCCGATGCGCTGGCGCAGGACCGGCCAGGGTTCGGGAAGGCGATAGGCCGCTTCCGCATCGTCGTCGAGGACGGCGACCGCGAAGCCGCTTTGGAGGGTGCGGTCGCGGCGTCGAAAGACGTTCATTACCAGGCCGAAGTCATTCTTGGCGTAGCCTTGTTGCGCCTCGGGCGATTCCGCCAGCGACGAAGCCTCGGCGCGGGCGTTGTCGAGCGCGTAGTTGGAAAGGAGAGTGCCGACGGCCGCGGTGTCCTGGCGGACTTCCTCGACGGGCCAGGAGAACCACTTGTCGATGGAGCGGTTCATCAGCGCATAAGAGAAGAGGAAGAGGAAAATGACCGGTCCGAACGAGAGGGCGAGCGCGCCGACGACCATCTTGATCTTGAATTGCGCGCCGAGGACACCGCCGCGTCGCTCGGCGAAGAGCTTGAGGAGCGTCCGCAGCAAGACGAAGGTGAGCGCGACCAGGGCGAGGAAGATCAGGGCGGAGAGGGCCGAGAAGATGAGGGTCTGCTCGCTGGTGGTGGGGCGCAGGAAGGTCAGGTTGAAGGCCTGCTGCGAAGACACGACCGTGACCAGCAGGAAGATGATGGAGGCGAGGACAATGATGCCGGTCTTGCGGCGGCGACGTTCCTTCGGGTTGGAAGCGACGTCAGGCATGTCAAATGGCCGCGGCGCGGCAGGCGCGCTGGCGGCGGCGGCAAGTGCAGGTGAACAGGATAATTATACGGGGTTATTCGTCGTGAATTTAGGCGGAATTGGTGCCGGACAGGCGCACGCGACCGTTAGGCAAATCCCGTTTGAGCGGGCAGATCTCGCATTTGGGCGCGCGCTTCAGGCAGTAATTCTTGCCGACTCCCACCAGCAGGCCGTGCATTTCGTTAAAGACCTGTGCCAGTTCCGAGCGCGGCAACGCACTGGCGCCCGAAGGATCGTGACAGGAGCCTTCCGGGCGGTCGCGGCGGGTGCGGCTTCCGGAAGAGAAATCGTTCGCGCTAGCCGTGCAGGAGCGGACGAAGCTCTCGCCGCCTAATCCGGTTTGAAAGAGTTGGCGGATGTCGTTGTAGGTGGCGTGCGACGCGATCAGGCGGTGGCGCTCGAGAATGCGGCGGGTGTAGGCGTCCACCACGAACGACGGGTGGCTGCCGGCGTAGAGCAGGATCGAGTCGGCGGTCTCGGGACCGACGCCATTGAGGGCGGGCAGTTTCTCGCGCAGGGATTCGGTCGGCTCGGCGAACATGCGGTCGAGCGAGCCGCCATAGTTGCGGTCCACGAATTCGACAAACGTCTTCAGCCGCTGCGCCTTCTGGCGGAAATATCCGGCGCTGCGTACCAGTTTTTCTAGTTCGGGAAGAGGAATGTTGCGGATGCCCTCGAGCGAAAGCACGCTGGCGGAGCGCAGTTGCGCGAGTGCGAGTTCGACGTTGGTCCAGGCCGTGTTCTGCGTCAGATACGCGCCGACAATCACTTCGAAGCGCGATTCCGCGGGCCACCAGTGCTGCGGTCCCCAGCGGCGGAAAAGCGCGCGGTAGAACCGGCGCAGGCGGGCGGCCGAAGCCTGCAGATCACGAATTGCGGCTCGTTTTCGACGTTTCTTCAGCGGTGCCGCCATCTTCAGCAGTTTACCGGAGCATCCCAAGCAGGAGAGGGATGCTCATGTTAGGAACGAGGCTGGTCAACCTGATCGAACACAAGTCGGACGAGCTTTCAAAAGGAATGGCGGAGAAGCTGCGCAGTTCCAGCCGCACCGAGGGATATAGAAATCTATCGCAGTCGGAACTGGCGAAGGCGGCCCGCGAGGTGTTCAGCAATCTTAGCGAATGGCTGATGACGAAGACGGAGAGCGACATCGAACTCCGCTACACGGGGCTCGGTAGCCAACGCGCGAAGCAACATATTCCGCTGCCGCAACTGGTCTGGGCGATTTTGATGACCAAGGAGCACCTGCTGGCATTCCTGCGGCGCGAGGGCATGGTCGAGAGCCCGCTGCAGGTATACGGCGAATTGGAACTGCTGCAATTGCTCGATCTGTTTTTCGACCGGGCGGTGTATTACGCGGTGTGCGGCTATTCCGATACGGCGGAGCTCAAGGCAGCGTGAAGAACGGCTATCGGCTTTCGGCTCTCGGCTTTCGGGTGTTTGGTTTTCGCGCGGATTTTCTGGAGCGTGTTTCCGCGAACGTCATGTTCTTCGCGCGGCTACCGGTGCGCTGCTTCCACGCATAGAAAAGCGCTACGTAGGAATCGGTGATGTACGACCGGCGATCGATCCCGAGGGCGCGGGCGGTGCGGTCGATCCAGCGCGGCGGACCTTCAATCTCGCCGAGGTTGCCGATGGGCGTTTCATCGAGGACGACGTGGCCGGTACCGTCACTCCATTCGCAACGGTATTTCTCATAACGAAAGCTGGGGCGGTAACCGAGCGCGGTCAGGATGTTCTCTGCCTGGCGGCCGTCGGAGACGGCAATCTCGTTTTCGACGCGGGTTTTGTGGCGTCCAGCCTTGCCCCGGGTCTTGTGCGTCAGCTTCCATTTTCCGCCATAGTCGCGGAGCCGCAGCACCTCGCCACGGGCGCGCAGTTCGCCGCTGGGCAGGTCGTACAACGTGTTCATTTCGTGAGTTCGTGGCGTGACGCGGCGGAAGCCCGCGCGACGCAACAGGCGTTCGGTAGCTTTCAAATCGGCGAGAGGGAATTTGATCTCAACTTCGCGCGGACCGGCCATGCGAGGAGGATAGCAAATGAGGCACGAGGCACGAGGCACGAGGAGCGAGGGATGAGGGACGAGGGACGAGGAAAAACATTGCCGATTGTCGATCGACGATTGATGATTGACAGCGGTTCAGATTTCATCGGGAGGACGATTGAACGTGCAACGCCGCTATATCAAGTCGGAGAGCAAGATACCCCGCCCCTTCAGCACCGCCGTGGAAGCGAACGGCACCATTTATATCAGCGGGTATATCGGGGTCGATCCCCAGACCGGGAAACCACCGGCGGACGTCGATGAAGAGATCAGGCTGCTGCTCGACGGGTTCAAGAGAAACGTAGAACGCTGCGGCGCCACCATGGACGACCTGGTGATGGTGCAGGTCTTTTGTTCCGACGTGAGCCTGTTCGACCGCTTCAACGCGAAATACGTGACTTATTTCACTGGCGAACTGCCGGCACGGGCATTTCTCGGGTCCGGGGCGCTGCTGTTCGGAGCGCGGTTCGAGATCCTAGGCACGGCGGTAAAGCGGTAGCGAGTCGTGAGTCGTGAGGCACAAGGGACAAGGGACAAGGGACAAGGAAAGCAGATTCCTCGCTGCGCTCGGAATGACAAAAGGATTGCCGATTATTGTTTTGGTTTCGCGTCGTCCTTTTTGTCTTTGTCGTCGCCGTAGATGGAGTACTGCTGCTGGGGCCGCTTCAGCTTGATGACGAACTCATGCTTGGGCTGCTCGATCTCGAAGTCCTGGCCGTAGGTCTGGAAGCCGTGGGCGAGCACCTGGACGCGCAGCTTGCCGTAAGGGGCGCCGTCGAAGCTGGTCTCGCCCTCGGAGTTGGTCTTCAATTCGAAGCCGCCCTTGCTCTGGCGTCCGTCCTTGTTGACGGGGTGAAGCACGACCGAGGCGTTGCGCACCGGTTTGCCGTTGTCCGCCTTCACGACAGTGAACTTCAGGTTCGAGCTCTTGTCCTGCGCCGCCGCCAACACCGCGACCAGGGCGATCACCATGATCCATGCCGCTTTTCGCATGGTCCTATTGTAAGCAGTTTCGGCGGAGGAGAGTAGTGGGGAGCGAGTAATAAGTAATGAGTAATAAGTAATAAGCGATAAGCAATTAGTACCGAGCAGCGCCGCCGATCACCATGAAACACATGGCCTTGTTACTTATTAGAGCGTGTTTCAAAAACACCTCCGGAGTGTAATCCAGAGGCAGCCGAGATAGAAAAAGGCCCGATAGCTTTCAAGACAATGATCGTGACGCACCAGCAATCGTCGGAACTGCCCCAACC
>JBOGLI010000228.1:0-5452 GCA_050746165.1 Terriglobales bacterium
GATGGTGCACAACGGCATCGAGTACGGCATCATGCAGGCCTACGCCGAAGGTTTTGATATCTTCAAGAATGCCACGTCGAACGAGCTTCCGGAGGATATTCGCTACGAGCTGAACCTGGCGGACATCGCCGAGGTCTGGCGCCGGGGCAGCGTGGTCGCGTCGTGGCTGCTCGATTTGAGCGCGATGGCGCTGGCGGAAAATCCGACGCTCTCGAATTACACCGGGTTCGTGCAGGATTCCGGCGAGGGACGCTGGACGATCATGGCGGCGATCGAGGAAGCGGTCCCCGCCGACGTGCTATCGGCGGCGCTGTACACTCGCTTCCGCTCGCGGCAGGAACACACCTTCGCGGAAAAGATGCTGAGCGCGATGCGGCAGAAGTTTGGAGGCCACATCGAGCAGGCGGCCAAGGGCGGGAAGTGAGGGGGGAGTAATAAGTATCGAGTAATAAGTAATGAGTAACAAGGACGTGAAGATAAAAAGGCGTAATGCGGCTACATCCCTGCGAGTGAACCGCCACATTCTTAACGCTCAGTACTTATTACTTATTACTTGTTACTGTTTCCCGGCCCCTGAAAGTTGTTCGTTGAGGAAAACATGAACCACGCCGTTTCTCAACCGGAAGTCGCTGTGCTGACGCCGAAGCCACGCCCCGCCGGGCCGTGCGCGATGGTGATCTTCGGCGCGACCGGTGACCTGACCTCGCGCAAGCTGATTCCCGCGCTCTACAACCTGCTCAAGGGCGGGCTGGTTTCCGACCAGTTTGCCATCGTCGGCACCGGACGCGAGGAATACCCCGTCGAAAAGTTCCGCTCGATGATGGCGGAGCGCCTGCGCGTATTCGCCACCAGCAAGCTGGAGGAGACCGAACTGGAGTGGCTGGTGAGCCGCATTTATTACTGCGGCGGCTCGTTCGACGATCCTCACCTCTACGACGGTCTCGCCGACACGCTCAAGACCGTGGACGAGCGCCACAAGTGCGCCGGCAACTACTTCTTCTACCTCGCCACCAGCCCGGTGTTCTTCGGCACCATCACAAACCGGCTGGGCGCGATCGGCCTGACCAACGAAGAGAACGGCCACTGGCGCCGCGTCGTGTACGAAAAGCCGTTCGGTACCGATCTCAACAGCGCAAAGGCCCTGAACGCTACCGTTAAGAAGGTGCTGGACGAGAAGCAGATCTACCGCATCGACCATTACCTCGGTAAAGAGACGGTGCAGAACGTCATGGCGTTCCGCTTCGGCAACGGCATCTTCGAGCCGGTGTGGAACCGCCGCTACGTCGAGCACGTGCAGATCACGGTCGCCGAAACGGTGGGCGTCGAACGCCGCGGCCAGTATTTCGACAACGCGGGCACGCTGCGCGACATGGTCCCCAACCACGTGATGCAGCTCATCAGCCTGACCGCGATGGAACCGCCGATCTCCTTCAGCGCCGACGCCGTCCGCGACGAGCAGTCGAAAACCGTTCACGCCATCCAGCCGATGAGCAGCGAGGAAGTGCTCACACGCGCCATCCGCGGGCAATACGGCGACGGCGTCATCGATGAACAGGGCGTGCTCGCCTACCGAAACGAGCCCGACGTCGCGCCCGAGTCGAAGACGGAAACCTTCGTCGCGCTCAAGCTGTTCATCGACAACTGGCGCTGGGCCGGCGTTCCCTTCTACGTGCGGACGGGCAAGCGCATGGCGGCGCGCCACACCGAGATCGTCATGAGCTTCCGCCGCGCGCCTTTCGTGCTCTTCCGCGACACGCCGGTCGAGAAACTGTCTTCGAATTACTTGACCATGCATATCGCGCCGGATGAGGGCATCTCGCTGCACTTCAGCGCGAAGATTCCCGGACCGCAGATGCGGCTCGGTGGAGTGGACATGGCGTTCGATTACACGGACTACTTCGGCACCGCGCCCAATACGGGCTACGAGGTGCTCCTTTATGACAGCATGATCGGCGACCAGACGCTGTTTCAGCGCGCCGACATGGTCGAAGCCGGCTGGTGCGTCGTCGATCCGATCATCGATGTGTGGAAGGCGCTGCCGCCGCGTGGATTTCCGAACTATTCCGCCGGATCGTGGGGACCGGTTGAAGCCGATCAATTGATGGAAAAAGAAGGTCGCCACTGGAGGAATGACTTGCGATGATCCTGGCGGGGGATATTGGGGGCACTAATGCGCGGTTGGCGCTGTTCGAGCGGAACGGATTGAACATCGCCATGCGCGCGCAGCAGGACTATCACACGCGCGATTTCCAATCGCTGGAAGCGTGCATTCGCGGTTTCCTGACGAAGAATCCTGGCGCGATTGACGCGGCGTGCTTTGGCGTCGCAGGGCCGGTTCTCGAGAACAAGGTCACGGCGACGAACTTGGCATGGGTTATCGATGGCGCGGTGGTCGCGAAAAGCCTCGCTCTCAAGGAAACGCTTCTCCTCAACGACCTCGTCGCCTACGGATACGGCGCGCTGGCCATGAAGGACGACGAGGTGTTCGCGCTGCAGGAGGGCCGCGCCGTGGACGGCAATCGCGCGCTCATCGCCGCCGGAACTGGCCTCGGCGAAGGCGGGCTGCTTTGGTACAACGGCACGCACCTGCCGGTCCCAACCGAAGGCGGCCACGCCGACTTTGCGCCCATCGACGACCTCGGCATCGATCTTTACCGATACTTGCGCGGGCGTTACGGTCGCGTCAGCAACGAGCGTGTCGTCTGCGGCAAAGGGCTGCAGAACATCTACGAATTCCTGCGCGACACGCGCCGCGCCGAAGAACCGAGCGCGCTCGCCGAGGAACTGAAAAGCGCGCCCGATGTGCCGGCGATGATCTCGCACTACGGCATGCAGGCGAGGTATCCGATCTGCGAGCAAGCGCTGGACATCTTCTGCACCTACTACGGCTCGGAGGCGGGCAACGTGACGCTGCGCTTCATTGCCGTTGGCGGCATTTACATCGGCGGTGGAATCGCCATCAAGATCCTCCCGAAGTTGCGCGAGTCGCACTTCCTCGAGGCGTTCCGAAACAAGGGCCGCTTCGCGCCGCTGCTGGCGGGCGTGCGGGTGCTGGTGATCACCAATGAACACGCGGGACTAATCGGCGCCGCATACGCGGCCGCGCAGAGCATGGCAGCGGTCACCCACTGAGTCGGGAATTTGAACACGACGCCCAAACTCGAGATCAAGCGGTTGAACCTCAATGGTGCAGAGATTGCCGTCTTCCCGGCGCCGCCACCGCTGTCCGAAGCCGCGGCCGATGAGTTCTTCCGCGTCATCTACGAAGCGGTGAAGCGCGAGGCGCCCTGCCGCATCGCGCTGGCCGGCGGTTCCACGCCGAAGTCGCTGTACACGCTCATCGCCGACCGCGTGGATAGAGGCCAGGCACGCGGCATCGATTGGGCGCGCGTTCATCTCTTCTTCGGCGACGAGCGCTGCGTGCCGCCCGACCATCCCGACAGCAACTACCGCATGGTGCGGCAGTCGCTGCTCGCGCATGGGCTGACGGCCGCCGTACATCGCGTGCAAGGCGAGCTTCCGCCCGAGGAGGCCGCTGCGCGCTACGAAGAGGAGCTGCGCGAGGAGTTTGGCAACGGCGAGCCGCACTTCGACCTGGTCCTGCTCGGGTTGGGTCCCGACGGCCATACCGCTTCCCTCTTTCCTGGCAGCGCCGCTTTGGCCGACCGCAATCGCTGGGTTGCGGCCAATTACGTCGAGAAGTTCAAGAGCTGGCGGATCACGTTCACCTATCCGGTGCTCGATCGGGCGGCGGAGGCGATGTTCCTGGTCGCGGGCGCGGAGAAGGCCGATGCCGTCTCGCAGATCTTCACCAAAGGCGCGGACCTTCCAGCCGCGAAGGTAATGTCGGCAAGGCGCTTGTGGTACCTGGACGCGGCGGCGGGAGCGGGACTGGGAAGATAGTTATTGGTTTTTTGGTTGTTGGTTATTGGTAAGCGACGTGTGCGCTTGTCGCGAGTTGCCGTTTACCAACAACCAAGAACTAAGAACCAAGAACGATTATGAAAATCGCAGTTGCAGCCGATCATGCCGGTGTTCCACTCAACGAAGAGGTCATTGCGGAACTGCGCCGCCTTGGGCACGAGGTCACCGACCTGGGGACGCACGACGCCAACAACGGCGACGATTATCCCGATCACGCCGCCGACCTGGCGCGCGCGATTCTCGAGGGATGCTGCGAGCGCGGCGTGCTGATCTGCGGCTCGGGCGTGGGCGCGTCGGTGGCGGCCAACAAGATCAAGGGCATCCGGGCCGGGCTGGCGCACGACAGCTATTCCGCACACCAAGGCGTGGAACACGACAACATGAACGTGATCTGCATGGGCTCGCGCGTGGTGGGCGTCGCGCTGGCGCTCGATTTGGTGCGCGCTTTCGTCGGCGCCCAATTCACGGGTGAAGAACGCCACGAGAGACGCCTGGCGAAAGTGGCTAAGCTGGAAAGCTCCGGGCGCCCGTAGCAAAGACCAATCGAATCAATGGGCTACCAACGTCAATCCTGAATCCGGTTCGAAGGCACTTAGCCAAGCAACCGCTGGCGCAAGTTGGCGTTCCAACCTATGTAAGCCCCGCCCGCCTGCGCGCCCTCAGGGCGCAGATACCCGCGGAACATAGTTCCTTCATTGCCGCGTTTAGCCATGGAAACCGAATACCTCGCAGGGTTTCCAATTCGAGGTTGTTGTGCTCCCCAGTTGGCTTCTCATCATCTCGATCGCGATTCTCGGATTCTTCCTGTGGCGTATCGCCCGCGCGTCACACGACGAACGGTAGAGCAATTCGATTTTTGGATTTTTGAATGTAGCCTTTCGGGCTGACGCACTCGCGGAATTCCGTCGTCCGCTGAAGCGGACTCGGGAATCTTCGCGAAGCTCACCCCCGGCATACGCCGGGGCTAGAATCTGCCGCCGCTGGATTCGGGCATCTGCCGGCCCGACGCTTTGGGTGGAGCGGCTCCCACACATCGCGCCGAGGCGTGGTTACGCCACGAAGTGGGTGGCGGCGCGTTGTGTGGGGCACCCCAGCGTTGTCGAGCCCATCGCGGATCCGGCTGTAGTGATTCCATAAACCAAATAAGCCTGTCATCGGTAAATGTGGCGGAGCATAATGGCGGGATGCGGGGTGGGCAGTGAAACATCCGTGGGTGTTTGCGACTTTCCTGTTCTGGATCGTGCTGGCGATCTGGCCGAAGCTGCTGTTTGGCAAGGCCATGGAAAAGCAGAATCCAACCAAGGTCCGGATCGCGCTGCTCGTACTTGGAGTCGCCGAGTTTCTATTCTGGCGCGTGCTGACGTAGTGGCGGGTCGGTTGAGAGCGGCTGGGGTGTGGGTCGACCGGATCCCACACATCGCGCCAAGTCGTGGTTACGCCGCGGAGTGAATGGCGGCGCGATGTGTGGGGCACGCAGCACGCGGCCGAACATCATTTCCGAGAATGCCGCGCGGAGTCAGAACCAGTA
>JBOGLI010000229.1:0-5759 GCA_050746165.1 Terriglobales bacterium
GGCATCGATGGCGCGCGCGACGCCGGGTAATGCGCGCTCCACCGCCTGCGCTACCCGTTTATCTTCGGCGTTAATTACCCGCGCGATCTCGATCGCCGGCATGGTGTCCAGTTGCGCGGAGGCGGCATTCACGGCCTCCGTGCGCAGGCTGCGGATTTCATCTTTCAGATTCGGCATGACGGATCAGTGTAAACGCTCGTGTCTTGTGTTGCGTGCCTCGTGTTTCGACCGTGCGTGTGCGCGGCGCGCGAGCCAACCCGAATTGCGAGCCACGAACTCCGAAACGGTTCCGGCGTAGTCGCCGAAACACGAAACACGGAACACGGAACACGGCTCTACGCCAGCCCGAGCCCTTCGATCACCGCATCATGAAACGCCGGCCGCACTTGTTTGATCGCCTGCGACTTGCGGTCAGGCCACGTGCGGTTCGTCAGCAGCGTGACGCTGAGCTCGCGCTCCGGGTCGATCCACAACGACGTGCCGGTGTAACCCAGGTGTCCGAACGCGGACCGCGAAAAATATCGTCCCGATTGTGACGGCTGCGACACTCGGTCCCACGTCAGCCCGCGCGCATACCCGTTCCGCACCGGCTGCGGTGATGTGAACAGCCGAATCGTTTCCGGCCGAAAGACAGGATAGCCGCCGCGCAGCATGCATTCGGCGAAGCGGGCAACATCGGCAGCGGGCGCGAACAGCCCGGCATGCGCCGAGACGCCGCCCATCACCGCCGCGTTCTCATCGTGGACCTCGCCCTGGATGACGCGGCGCCGGAACTCGCGGTCATTCTCGGTCGGAGGAATCTGATCGCGCAGCTCCGCAGGCGGACGGTATCCCGTTCGCGACATGCCGAGCGGGCCGAATATCTCGCGGGCGCAGAAGTTGTCGATGCGCTTGCCCGCCAGGCGTTCCAACGCCTCGCCAAGAACGACGAATCCGATGTCGCTGTATTCCGTGCGCTCGCCCGGCTATGCCGCGAGCGGAAGAGCGCTCGCGGCGGCCACCAACTCCTCGCGAGGGTGCCCAACATCTGCCCGGTTTTGGCAGATGTGGGTAAAGCGCTCGAAGAGCTTTTCATACGCCGGCAGTCCCGACGTATGCGTGAGCAGGTGTCGCAGCGTGACCTCCGCCCGCTCGCCTTCGGTTCCAAATTCCGGCACGATCGCCGCGACAGGCGCATCCAGGTCGAGGACGCCGCGTTCGTAGAGCAGCATCGCCATCGCGCCTCCCGCCAAAACTTTAGTCAGAGAGGCGAGATCGAAGATGGTGTCCGCCTGGATTTCCGGCGATTCGCTGTCGTAGCTAAACCGTCCGAAACCTCGTATTGCGACTGATTCTCCGCCCAGCGTAACCGCGGTGGCCGCGCCGGGAAATGCGCGTGCGCCGATGGCATCGCGCAGCACCTGCCATGCGGGTTCGAGAGCGGAATCAGCAGCGCTGCTTGTTTTCACGTCAGCGTGAACCTACAATCGACTTTCTTTATGCGCAATCAATTTATCTCATCTGTTTGCATTCTCGCCGTTGTGTGTTCCGTTCCCGCTTCTGCCCAGAAAATGCCCGCCAAAAAACCGGCGGCGCGAGCGGCCGCGGCAGCCAGTTCGCGCTTTGCCCCTTTGGACGCCATGTTCAAGAAGGCGGTCGCTGACGAGAAAATCCCCGGCGCGGTGGTGCTGGTCGGGCACAACGGGCATGTCGTCTATCGCAAGGCCTTCGGCTACCGCGCCCTGGAGCCGAAGCGCGAGAAGATGACGCTCGACACCATCTTCGACATGGCCTCGCTCACCAAGTGTCTGGCGACGACCGTCTCGATGATGCGCCTGATCCAGCTCGGCCAGGTACGCCTGAACGATCCGGTCGCGAAATTCATTCCCGAGTTCGGCGCCAACGGCAAACAGCAGATCACCATCCGCGAGCTGATGACGCACACCTCCGGCCTCGCGCCCGATCTCGATCTCAAAACACCGTGGCAGGGATACGACACCGCGCTGAAGATGGCCTACGACGGTCCGCCGATGTACACGCCGGGCTCGCGTTTCGTTTACAGCGACATCAATTTTGAAGTGCTCGGCGAGCTGGTGCACCGCGTCTCCGGCATGATGCTCGACCAGTACGCGCTGGCGCACATCTACGAGCCGCTACACATGACGCACACGCGCTTCCTGCCTCCGAAGGCATGGCTGCCGAAGATTGCGCCGACGCAGTATGTAAATCCCGGCGTCGCCCTCGACGTGGCTCTGGAAGGGAAGGACCGCCACGGCACGTTGCTGCGCGGCATCGTCCATGATCCCACTGCGCGCCGCATGGGTGGCGTCGCCGGACACGCCGGCCTCTTCTCCACCGGCGATGATGTTGCGAAATTCGCGCAAGCGATGCTCGATGGTGGCGGCCCGGTGCTCTCGCCCTTAACCGTCGAAAAGATGATCACGCCGGAGACGCCGCCGACAATGCCCAACGTGCGCGCCCTCGGTTGGGACATCGACACCCCGTTTTCCACCAACCGCGGCGACTTCCTGCCCGTCGGCTCCTACGGGCACACCGGCTTCACCGGCACATCGCTGTGGATCGATCCGACGACGAACACCTACATCATTATTCTCTGCAATGCCGTGCATCCGGTCGGATCCACGGGCGAGATCATTTCCCTGCGCACGCGCGCCGCAACGGCGGTTGCGGCCGCGCTACATCTGACATTTACCGAGAAGGAAAAACTCCGTCTCGAGCAGATCACCGGCTACAACGAGGTGATGAGTTCGCAGCGGCGTTTTGCCATTCGTAACGGCAAAGTTAAGACCGGCCTCGATGTCCTCGAGGAGCGCAATTTCGACACGCTCAAGCGCGCCGACGGCAAGACCATGCGCATCGGGCTGGTCACCAACCAGAGCGGCATTGACGCGCAGGGCCGCCGCAACATCGACGTGCTCGCCCACGCGCCCGGTGTCGAATTGACGGCCATCTTCAGCCCCGAACACGGCGTCACCGGCTCGGTCGATACCACCGACATCGGCAACACGGTCGATTCGGCCACCAAGATCCCCGTGTACAGCGTCTATGGCGACACTGCCGAAAAGCGCCATCCGCCCATGGATGTGCTGAAGAACCTCGACGCCGTGGTGTACGACATCCAGGACGCCGGCGTGCGCTTCTACACCTACGAAACCACGCTCGGTTATTTTCTTGAGGCGACGGCGAAAGCGGGCATCGACATGATCGTGCTTGATCGCCCCGATCCCATCACCGGATCGTTCGTGCAGGGGCCGATGTCCGAGCCCGGCACCGAGAGCTTCGTTAACTACACCTCGGAACCGGTCCGCCAAGGGATGACCACGGGCGAGCTGGCAAAGTTCTTCAACGGCGAGCGCCACATCGGCGCCAAGCTGACCGTGGTTCCGATGGAAGGCTGGGTGCGTGGCGACTGGTTCGATTCCACCGGCCTGATGTGGATCAATCCGTCGCCGAATCTGCGCAACCTCATCGAAGAGACGCTCTATCCCGGCGTCTGCCTGGTTGAGGGCACCAACGTAAGCGTCGGCCGCGGCACCGACACGCCGTTCGAAATCATTGGCGCGCCCTGGATCGACGGCAAGCAGCTCTCCGATTACCTGAATGCGCGCGAAATCCAGGGTGTGCGCTTTGTTCCGATTACATTCACGCCCGAAGCGGGATCGAAGCTCGGCGGTCAGAAGTTGGGCGGAGTAAATATCGTCCTGCTCAACCGCGATTTCTTCGACGCCCCTGAAATGGGTATCGAGCTGGCCTCGGCGCTGCACGCGCTCTATCCCAATCAGTTCGACATGAAACGCATGCACCTGCTCGTGGGAAGCCAGAAGATTGTTGATGAAATCACCAGCGGCGTCGATCCGCGCAATATCGCGGCGGAGTGGCAGGAACCGCTGAAGGCGTTCATGGCCGTGCGGAAAAAGTACTTGATCTACTAACGCGTCAGAACACTATTTGCTGCCGATTAATTCAAAGTAGCGGTCGCGGCTAATTTGCGCCGTACGAAGAATGTTCTTAATGATGAAAACCGGCAGCGAATCATAACGTGGCACTACAACTGGCCGGAGGATCCCCGGCTTGGTAAAGATCATGTGGTCGCCACGCTGCCGTGAGAGAACGAATCCTTCGTGCTCCAGAACTCCGACAACAGTGCGGAACTGAACAGGAGCGATGCGAGGCATAATTTCGTTCAGGACGCCTGTGGCATTGGCAGCCGAACTTTTTCCCGTCCCAGTACGCGGCGAAATTGAAATTTGTTGCCCTGCTGTACAAAGCCGGACTCCGCCAGCACGTCTGCCAGCACGCCGCGTTCCGCGGCATCTTCGAGGAACAAATCGACCGCCTCGCGCAATGCCCGTTTCGCACCGGCGAGAGTCGACCCGCAACTCGAAACATCCAGTTCAGGGGCGTACGCGACGTAGGTGCCGCCTTCCTTCCAGACCTGTGTCGCGAGGGTAATCTGGGCAGTTTGCCCGTTGTTGGGTGCTTTTCGCTTCATAGTGTTTCGCCAACTTTACCACGCGTCGCAGGCACGAAGCAGTGACTACGTTGGAGTGTCCGCATCGAACCCCTCCATTTGCCTCTCCGCTCCGCGGAACAGCCTGCGCATGGCACGCCAGATAAAGCGGACCATCAACCCGGTCAGCGTCAGCAGAACCAGCACTATCAGTGCCGCAACCATCGGATGCACGGTCGCGAACCACGTCAGCCCGATCGCGCCGACGTCCTCGCCCGTGCTGAGCGCAATATTGGAAAACGGCTCCGGCGACGGCGTTACTGCGGCGCGTGCGGCTGTCTTTCCTCCGTGAGCCGCCAGTGCAATCGCGCCCCCGACAACGGCCGCGATCACCTGCGCTTCCGGCGAAAGCCTTTGCGACGCGCCATAGGCGAGCAGCGCGGCCACCGGCACACGGATGAACGTGTGCAGTGCGTTCCACACCAGGTCAAAGCCAGGGATCTTGTCGGCAAAGAACTCGATGACGAACATCGCGATGGCGATGCCGATCACCGGCCAGCTGTGGACCAGGTGTAATGCCGGTGGGAGTTCCACCACGTTCGCGCGCGACAACAGGCCCAGCGTCGCCACCGTCGCATAGACATTCAGCCCGGCGGCGAAGCTGACGGCTGCGATCAGCCCGGCGATCTGTTCGGGGGAAAGCATGTGAGTACTGCGGACCCGGAACTTTCCACAAAAGGTTTCGGAAGGGCGCGGCTTCGGCCGCGCCGATTCGTGACCAACGTCCGTGCGGCTTTAGCCGCTGAGGGAAACGGCATCAGCGTAAGAAGAACTGAGCGACCCGCAAATTCCGCCTACGCGCGTCTTGATACTCATTACTTATTACTCATTACTCCCAAAAGTAAAAGGGCCGCCGGGCAGGCGGCCCCGATATTCGTCCGAATTACTTACAGGGTCGATTCGATCTCAAAGCCCCAGGCTTCAAGAAGAGGCTCGGGGATGTACTTCGAATTCTTATTCCGACGAGCCCATTCCCGCAGCCGCGTGGATCGAATGTACTGGTCCGGCTGGAGCTTGAACTCGCGAACCACCTGTTCGAACTCGGTGATCGTGGGAGTCACCGGGCCAATCGGCTCCGGCTTCCCCCAGTTCGGATTTCCGCGTCGCTTCGCCATTACTTATCTTTTCCTATCTTGATTTATCAGTGATTTACTAGGACCTTAATGATTGGATTCCGTGAATCGGTAGATGGATTCACAGCCGAACCCCGTAGTTGCCCCAAGTCTTTGCCGTACAGTCTGGCCCGGAA
>JBOGLI010000230.1:0-3910 GCA_050746165.1 Terriglobales bacterium
GACAAAACCACATGGCTCGGGATGACAATGCCCGGAGGTTCCGTTTTGGGAGGGGATTTGGTGGTGGATTTAAGATGATTGGTTTCACCGATGGCTGGATTTGTGCATCTATTCGCCGGGGGAAGCATGATCGTTTTTCGCAAGCAGGTAGAAGGGATCGAGCGGCCGCAGATGGAGGCCGACGTGGTGATTGTCGGCGCCGGACCGGCCGGGTTGGCGTGCGCGCTGCGACTGTCGCAGCTCATTGACGAACACAACGCGAAGAATCCGGATAGCCAGCTCTCCAAAGAAAATATTTATGTGCTGGAAAAGGCGCGCGAGCTGGGAGCGCACTGCCTGTCGGGGGCGCTGCTCGATCCGCGCTCGATGAACGAGTTGCTGCCGGGCTGGCAGAAGGAAGCCCCGATCGAGGCGGAAGTGACGAAAGAATCCGTGCACTTCCTGACCAGGAAGGGCGGGTTCAAGCTGCCGATCACGCCACCACCACTGCGCGATCATTGCAACTACGTCATCTCCATCAACCGGTTCGTGAAGTGGCTGGGACAGAAAGTGGAGGAGACGGGGATCACGTTGTTCACCGGATTTGCCGGCGAGCAATTGATCTTCGATGGAGACCGCCTGGCGGGAGTTGAGACCGAGGACAAGGGTATCGACAAGTCCGGCCAGCCGAAGGCGAACTTCGAACCCGGATACGACCTGAAGGCGAAGATCACGGTGCTGGCCGAAGGGACGCGCGGGTCGCTGACGAAACAGCTCATCGGAAAATTCCAGCTCGATAAAGACCGCAACCCGCAGACGTATGGGTGCGGCGTGAAGGAATTGTGGGAGGTCCCGTCGGGGAAGATCGCGGCGGGGGAAGTGATCTACACGATGGGCTGGCCACTGACCTCGCAGGAGTACGGCTGGGCGTGGATTTATGGCGGGAAGAATAATGTCGTGTCGCTGGGGTTCGTGACCGGGCTCGATTATCCCGACCCGCGGTTGGACCCGCAGCACGTCCTGCAGGAATTCAAGAAGCATCCGATGGTGGCGAAGCTGCTTGAAGGCGGAAAGATGATCCGCTACGGGGCGAAGTCGCTGCCGTACGGCGGGTGGTGGTCGATTCCTCCGGTAGCGGGCGATGGATGGATGATCCTGGGCGACTCGGCGGGTTTCCTGAATTCGCAGCGGCTGAAGGGAATTCACCTGGCGATCAAGAGCGGCATGCTTGCGGCCGAAACGGTCCTGGACGCGATGGTGGCGAATGATTTTTCGCACACCACGCTCGGCTTATTCCAGAGCCGGGTGGAGAAGAGCTGGATCAAGCAGGAGCTATGGCCGGTACGGAACTTCCACCAGGGCTTCGAACTCGGATTCTGGCCGGGCATGATGAACGCAGCGCTGCTGCAAATTACCGGAGGACGCGGCCTGCACGCGCGTTATGCCAGCCATGCGGGGCATCGGCGGATGATGCAGTTAAAGCAGGTGGCGATCCACGGCGGGCTGGAGGCGCACCTGATCAACAACGCCAAGGGCGACGGCAAACTCACCTTCGACAAGCTCACCGACCTGTATCACTCGGGCACCAAGCACGAGGAAGACCAGCCGTCGCACCTGATCGTGCACGATACGAATATTTGCAGCGAGCGGTGCACGACCGAGTACGGGAATCCGTGTACGCATTTCTGTCCGGCGAACGTTTACGAGATGGAAGACGCGGCGGACGCGCCGAATGGGAAACGGCTGCACCTGAACCCGTCGAACTGCGTGCACTGCAAGACCTGCGACATCATGGACCCGTACGAGATCATTACGTGGGTGCCGCCGGAGGGCGGAGGCGGCCCGAACTACGACGGAATGTGAAGCGAAAATGAAGAATTAAGAAGTCAGAATGAAATGAAGAATTAAGAAGTCAGAATGAAGAATGAAGAACGAAGAATGAAGAACGAAATGCTTCACGCGGGATTGATGTGCCTCATGCTTGGGATTGTTTTGCGCGGGGACTCCGCGACACGGGAAGCTCGATGAACGAAGCGCGGCGGCTGCAAAACAGGTTGTAGCGGACGATGTACCAAAGGGCGGCAAGGCCGTCGATGGCGGTAATCTTCTTGCCTTCCTCGTAGGTGCGTCCGTAATAGCTGATCGGGACTTCATAGACCGGGCACTTCAGCTTGGCGATTTTTGCCGTCACTTCAATCTCAAATCCAAATCCCGACGAGCCGATCTTCATGTTGCGGATGATGTCGCCGCGGAATGCCTTGTAGCAGGTTTCAACGTCGGTCATGTTGAGGTTGGTGAGGGCGTTGGAAAAAAGCGTCAGGAACTTGTTGCCGAGGTAGTGATAGAAGTACACGACGCGGGCGGCGCGGCGAACGAGGAACCGCGAGCCGTAAACGACGGCAGCTTTGCCCTCGAGAATGGGCGCGATGACGGCCGGGATCTCTTCGGGATCGTATTCCAGGTCGGCGTCCTGGACGATCACGATCTCGCCCGTGGTTTCGGCGAAACCGGTGCGAAGGGCCGCCGTTTTCCCGGAGTTCGTGGGAAGACGCAACGAGCGCACGTTGGGATGCCGCGCGCAGAGACGCTCGATGATCGCGGGCGTAGCGTCGGTGGAACAATCGTCGACGATGATGATTTCGAGGTCCAGGCCGATGCCGACGGCCTTCTCGATGACCTGTTCGAGAGTGCCCGCCTCGTTAAAAACGGGAACGACGATCGAGAGCGATGGCATTGCGGGCGATGGTACCACGGGTTCCGTCGCGCGCTTTAGCCTGGAAAGTAGGGCAGAACGCGGTTCTCCACCACGGCGAGCGGGTTCTCGGTGGTAAGCGCGTGGGCGACTTCGGCGCCATAGCCTTTTTCCAGGACGGAAGCTGCCTTGGACAGGATCGGCGGACGACCCTCGACGTTATGCGCATCGGTGGCGACGATGTGCACCGCCTCTTTGCGCAGCAGCCATTGCGCCGCTTTGCTTGCCTTGTCTCCCCAACTGCCGGTCAGCGAATTGGCGGTGACTTGCACCGGACATCCCATCTGCGCCCACTCGAAGACCTGCTCGGGATGTTTCTGCAGCAGCAGGTTGCGCTCGGGGTGGGTGATGATGGGGCGGATGCCGGAGGCAAGCAAGTCGTCGAGCTTGCCGCTCACCCAGGGCGCGATCGAATAGTCGCTGAGCTCGATCAGCATGTACATCGTATCGGCGATGATGAAGCGCTCCGGTGTTTGCTCGAATTCCACCAGGTTTTCGTAGGAGAAATGAAAATCGCAGCCGAGGCTCAGGTCGATGATGGCGCCGATGCGCTGGTGGAGTTCGTGGAGTTTCTGCTCCAGCGCAGCACGGTCATACAAATACTCATCGTTCGAGTGAGGTGTGGCGACCATGTGGGTGATGCCATCCTGGGCGGCCATGTGGCACATATGTACGGACATCTCCCAGGAGCGGGCGCCGTCGTCAACTTCGGGCAGGATGTGGGAATGAATGTCGACCATGTTACCGAGTCAAGATAGCAGCAATTCGCTCGCCTGCGTGACCGTCCCACAGCGGGGGTATGGTACCGGATTTTGCGTGGCCGTCGAGTATGTTGTTGGCTTCGCGCAGCAGAGTTGTCATGCAGCGGCCAACCAGAATATTCGTGCCGAGTTCCACCGTGACCGGTCGCTCCGTGTTTTCGCGCACGGTGAGGCAGGGAACTCCCAGGACCGTGGTCTCCTCCTGAATGCCTCCGGAATCGGTGATGACCAGCGAGGCGCGAGTCTGCAGACCGAGGAAGTCAAGATAGGAGAGGGGATCGATGAGGCGTACGCGATCGCCAGGAACCTGGATTCCGGCATCGGAAATGCGCTGGCGCGTTCGCGGATGAACGGGGAAGAGAACGGGGAGCCGTTCGCCGATCGAGGCAAGAGTGCGCAGCATTTCCGAGAGCCAGGG
>JBOGLI010000231.1:0-3615 GCA_050746165.1 Terriglobales bacterium
GTCCCTTAGCGCTGGTAATCACATCCGGCATAACATCCCAGTGCTCGATCCCGAACCATTTGTTCCCGGTGCGTCCCCATCCGGTTTGCACTTCGTCGCTGATAAAGTCGCCGCCGTGTTTCTTGATAATGGTGAAAACGATCTTGAAATATTCCTTGGGCGGCACGATGAATCCGCCCAGCCCCTGGATCGGTTCGGCAATGAATCCCGCGATGCTGCCGCTCGTCGTGGTCTGTATGACGTTCTCCACATCCTGCGCGCAGGCCACGCCGCAATCCGGGTACTTCAACCCGAACGGGCACCGATAGCAGTACGGATTCAGCGCGTGCACCACTCCGAACGCCCCCGGCAGCGAAGCCCGCCACGCTGCCATTCCGGTCATCGACTGCGCCAGTTGCGAGCGGCCGCTATAACCGTTGCGCAGCGCGACAATCTCAAAGTTTTTCGTGTGCGTGCGTGCCAACTGCACCGCCGTCTCGTTGGCTTCGGTGCCGGAATTCGTGAAGTATGTTTTGCTGATCTCCCCCGGGGTGATCGACGCAATTTTTTCCGCCAGCGCCACGATTGCTTCGTTCGGCAGCACCGTCGAGTTGTGCTGGATTTTGTCGATCTGTGCCTTGATCTTCGACGTGACCCGCGGATTCGAGTGCCCCACCGAGATGGTCACGATCCCGCCGAAAAAATCCAGGTACTTCTTTCCCTCCGTGTCCCACAGGTACTGCATGGAGGCGTGGTCGGTGACGAGCGCGTCGGTGAAATACGTCGTAACGGAAGGGAAGAGGTACTTCTTATATTTAGCGATGACTTCGTCACGGGTCATAGGAGGCCTCGGCGCGATTTGCGCAAGCCGGCCAGTTTAGCACTCAAGCAGCGGCTCTCGGCCCCCGATAGCCGACAGCCGGTAGCTGTCTTGAAGATTTCTTGTTGGACGCCAATCGCGTCTCGGCACACAATGGGGCAGCCGCAAGGGGACATCGATTTGCTCAGCGTCGTCGTACCGTGCTTCAACGAGGAAGCCGTCATCGAAGCCACGCACCAGCGCCTTGGCCGCGTGCTCGACGCGCTCGCCATCCCTTCCGAGATCGTCTACGTCGACGACGGCAGCAGCGACGCCACCTTCTCCCATCTCTCCGCCATCCAGGCGCGCGACGCGCGCGTCCGCGTGGTCCGCCTCTCCCGCAATTTCGGACACCAGTTCGCATCCACCGCCGGCCTTCAGCATGCCTCCGGCGACGCCGTCGTCCTCATCGACGCCGACCTGCAGGACCCGCCCGAGTTGATCTCCGAAATGCTCGCCCGCTGGAACGACGGTTTTGCCGTCGTGTACGGCACGCGCACCACCCGCACCGGCGAAGGCTGGTTCAAGCAGGCGACCGCGAAAATGTTCTACCGCCTCATCAACCGCGTTTCCGAGGTGCCCATCCCGCTCGATACCGGCGACTTCCGGTTGATGGACCGCCGCGTTGTCAACGCCGTACTTTCCATGCCCGAGCGCGACCGATTCCTCCGCGGCATGGTCGCGTGGGCTGGCTTTCGTCAGACGCCGCTGCCCTACGCGCGCGAACCGCGAAGCGCAGGTCAAAGCAAGTATCCGCTGCGCAAAATGCTGCATTTCGCCGGTGACGGCATTCTTTCTTTTTCTCTCACCCCGCTGAAGTTCGCCACCATCCTCGGTTTCGTCGCATCCGCGCTGGCTATGTTGGGCATCGTGTACGCCCTGGTCGTCCGCTTCGAGACGCACTCCTGGGTCCCCGGATGGGCCAGCATCTTTCTCGCCGTGCTCTTCATGGGAGGCGTGCAACTGATCTGCCTCGGCATTCTGGGTGAGTATCTTGGTCGCATCTATGGCGAATCCAAGCGCCGTCCGCTCTATTTCGTCGCCGAAAAACTCGGCTTCTCCGCCGATCCAACGAGCTCGCGGGAAAAGTTGCCAGAGACCTATGCCGGCCGCGACTGACGTGATTGCCGATCGCGTGTGGGACCGGCTGCCCCCAGCCGGTCCTACGAGAAGAGACGCCACCCTCTCGACGCTGATCTTCGTGCTCCTGCTCGCGATCGCCTGCGCGTGGGTCTTGTATCTGCCTGTTTTTCCGTCCCAGGACGGCCCCGTGCACGTTTACTACGCCCGCGTCGCCGGCGACCTTATGCTCGGCGGCCACGCCTACGACCAGCAGTTCCGCGTCGCTCGCCCCTTTCCTCCTTATTCCGTCCACGCCTACTTGTTGATGGCGATACTCCCCTGGACCTCCTCCGAGTTGGCGGAAAAACTTCTGGCCTGCTTCTCGATGCTTGTCTGCGGACTGGGCGTGTTATCTCTCTCGCGACGCATGGGGCGCTCCCTGATCTTCTGCGCTCTTGGCGTGCCGTTCCTGCTGAACCGTTACTTGTTTCTCGGATTCTACGGTTACACCATCGCGATCGGTTTAGCGCTGATGGCCATGGCCGAGTGGCTCCGCCCCGACCGCGGCCGTCCGCTTCGCCGCGTGGTTTTCCTGGCGCTCACCGTCGCGACACTTTTCTCGCATCCCGTGCCATACCTGCTGCTCATCGCGTTCTGCTGGCTCGCAGTCCTGGCCGGCTGGTCGAACCGCCGCAACCACGCGAGCAACGAAGTGGCGATCCAGCCCCCGACCCGCGGCGATCTCCTCGTCCTGATCATCGCCAGCACGCTCCTGCTCTACATCAGGCATTACTCCCATTCCGGCATGTTGTGGAACTACGAGTGGGCCGCGGAGTGGAACGCCAAGTTGCTTCGCATCCTCGACGTCTTTCGCACGTGGAACATCCTGCCGCTGAAGGCGGCCGCCTATAACTTCGTGCTCGGCGCCGTGCTGGTGGGGATCACCGTCGCTGCCCTGGCGCGCGCCCGCCGCGAGTCGCGCACCGGCAGCATAACGCCGGCGCAATTGATTGCCGGATTTGCGCTCCTGGTCCTGTTCTCTCTTCCGCTGCTGCCCCGCACCATGAACGGCTCCGGATTTTTTGCCGACCGCTTTGCCATCTGGCCGCCACTGCTGCTCATTGCGGCCGCCGGCGCGGTGGAAATGCGCCGCAAGACAGTCGTGGCGACGGCCGGCATTGCCGCCGTCGTCCTGGCCGTCACGCTGTTTTACCTGAATGCATATCTCGGGCCGATCGCCCGCTCCGAGGATGTCTCGTCGATCCCCGCTGGAATCATGGCCGGTGAACGCGTATTTGCCTACGACGGCAGCCGCGCCGCTCATCTCACCTACGACCCGTACCTGATGGCCCCGGTGCGCGCCGTTGACCGCTCCGGAGCCATGCTCGTGAACAGCCCCTGGACCGACCTGCAAATCATCATGCTCGACGCGATCGGTCCGGCAGTGAAGTTCACTCCCGAAATCGGCCCTCAATCCTTGACCGGTGCTCCGCTCCGCATCGCGGTCATCTACTCCCATTGCGGAGTGGAAAATCCGAATACCGCGCCCCTGTTCGCACAAGCCCATCCAGCCCGCTGGAAAGTCTCGACCTACGGCTGTTTCGACATTTTCCAACCAGCGCCCTGATTGAACAATAACCAACAACCAACAACCAGAATGAAGCCACAGAGGACAGAGGGGACATAGAGGTTTTTGAAATAGATTCCTCTGTGTC
>JBOGLI010000232.1:0-6976 GCA_050746165.1 Terriglobales bacterium
AGACGATGTCGAGCATCAGCGGCAGGCGGCGCCCGTATCGGTCGGCCATCAGTCCGAAGAGGAATGCGCCCACCGGGCGCATCGCCAGTGAGGCGGTGAGGGTAAGAGCAATCTTCGGAATCGACCCGCCCGCCAGGTCCTTGGCAACCGCGGGCAGCACCATCACCAGGATGAAGAAATCGAAGGCGTCGAGAGTCCAGCCGAGAAAGCCCGCCAGGAGCACGTTTCGCTGGTTGGCGCGGTCCTCACGGGCAACGACCGGGCTAAAGGTCATGGGCAGCGACTGTACCAAAAAATCAGGCGAGCATGGCGGCTACCGTCGCGCCGCGTTTCAAGGAAGAAACGGAATCGCGACATACCTAGGCGGTCTTTCGTTGTCGCGACTGCTCCAAGTCCTCCAACAATTCCGGATGTTTGTCGAGAAGCCGGAACAGATTGATGACTGCCGGCAGGGGCGCCACCTCGCCGCGTTCGTAGCGTGAGAACGCATTATGACCGCCGCCGGTCAGTCGTGCTGCCGCCACCTGGCTCAATCCGAGTTTCAGACGAATTCGCCGGATCTCCTGGCTCTGTCGTTTACGCTCGCGCAGGACCAGTTCATCTCCCGCGGCTGCATAGCGACGCGCGCTGTCGGCATCGAACTCGATCTCACCACAGGAACCACACCGCCACCCCGACAGGCCCTGCACCTTGGTCCGTCGACCCGCATGCTCCAACGTGAATGCCTTGTTCTCGAAGCGCCTCATGTCCTTGCCCGCTGCGCATTCCATGCACTTCTTCGCCATCCTCACTTCTCCTTGAACTGAATTACCGGGGCGTTCTCGCGCAATGTGATCTTGATGTATGCCGTTCTGTTCACCGGTGTCGGGGCGTGATAGACGTCCTGCCAAATGCGATGATCCGCGTAGGTCGTCATCGATTTATAAAACTCACGCCGGGTGAGTGACGCGATCACCGCAAGCATCTCGGCCGTCGTGAGTCCCATCTGGCGCCCGCCATCCAGCGCGGTTTTCGTGAACGCCGCTGTCCCCAAAGCGCACAACCTGGGTTTGTACAAGTCTTAACTCGTAATGCGGCGTTCTTTTTTCCACGGAAGATACTACCCTATAAGGGTATGGTATACAACGAAAGACTTGCCGTTTCGCCGGCTATGCTGGATCGGCGCCGAACGTCACGCCCCTTCGCTCCGGTCCCAGCCCGATCACGATTGCGCCCACCACCAGCACTACGGCCATGGACGCCCCCATGACGACCGAATACGTGAAGTGCTCCGCGAAGCGCGCCTGCAAATAGGTAATGCTCGACGCGCACAGCACGCCCAACTGGTACGCAAACCCCGGGAAGAATCCGCGGATCGCTTCCGGCGAAAGCTCGTTGATGTGCGCCGGGATCACGCCCCACGCTCCCTGCACCATGAACTGCATCAGAAACGCCCCGAGCGCGATCAGCCACGCGCTCTGCACCGTGATCCACAGCGGAATCAGGCAGAGCGCCCCGATTGCCGCCGTCACCATTGCGCGGCGCCGCCCGGCTTTGTCCGAGGCGAAGCCGAAGACGATCCCTCCCAGGATCGCGCCTACCATCGAGATCATCACCACCACCGATGCCGCCTGCGCCGAGTACCCCCGCTGGCTCTTAAGAAACGTCGGGTACATGTCCTGCGTGCCGTGCGAGATGGAATTCATCATCATCATGAGCAGCACGAGATAGAGAAACAGTTTCCAGTTGCGCCCAATTGCCCGGCGGTAGCTGCTCCAGTCGGTGCGCGAGCGCTCCCACGCCGGACTCTCTTTCACTTTCGCGCGAATGAACAACGAGAGCAGCGCCGGCAGTCCGCCGAGGAAGAACATCGGACGCCATCCCCAGTGCGGGTACACGAAATACGCTACCAGCGCCGCCAGCAGGTATCCCAGCGCGTATCCCTCCTGCAGGAGCCCGGAGAGAATGCCGCGCCACTTCGGCGAAACCGATTCCATGGTCAGCGATGCCCCAACGCCCCACTCGCCGCCCATGCCAATTCCGTAGAGCAGGCGCAGGACGAGGAACATCGTGTAGTTCGGCGCCAGCCCGGAAAGCACTTCGATGATGGAATAGAAGACGATGTCGAGCATGAGCGGCAGTCGCCGGCCGTAGCGGTCGGCCATCATGCCAAACAGCAATGCGCCGATCGGCCGCATAGCCAGCGATGCGGTGAGCGTCAGCGCGATTTTCGGTATCGACCCGCCGGCCAGATCCTTCGCCACTGCCGGCAGCACCATCACCAGCACGAAGAAATCGAACGCATCCAGCGTCCAGCCCAGGATCCCCGCCAGCAGGACATTGCGCTGGTTAGCCCGGTCAGTCAGCGGCGCGACGGGAGGAATGGTGGCCATGGATGACGCGAATCTTAGCAAATTCGGGTCATCTGCTGATCGGGCCATCGGGTCATCGGGTCAACAGAAGGTCGAATCCGGGAATCCGAATGCATCATGACCTGTTCTGTGTTCACCAATATCTTGCAATGACCCGATGACCGGATGTCCCGATGACCCGATCTTAGGCTGGTTTCGGGTTACACTGCACCTCACCATGGCCACCGTCGCCATCCAGCCCGGATCGCTTCCCACACGGCAAACTAGGACCCAGCGAATCGTGCGCGCCATGCGCCTGAACCCGCTGGCGGCGATCGGGACCGTGCTGGTCATCCTGTTTACAATTCTGGCGATCTTCGCGCCTTGGATCGCTCCCCAGAACCCGGCGTACATCGACCTGCCCGCGCGCTTGTCGCCACCGTCGGCCGCGCACTGGTTCGGCACCGATGAGTTGGGGCGCGACCTCCTCTCCCGCGTCATTTACGGCGCCCGCATCTCGATGCTGGTCGGCGCCAGCGTGGTCACCTTTTCCCTATTCCTCGGCTTGATCGCCGGATGCATTGCCGGATACTACGGCGGCCGCGTGGACCGCTTCGTTAACGTCGTCGTGATGAATGCGTTCCTGTCATTCCCCGGCATCCTGCTGGCGATTGCGTTCGTCGCCTTTCTCGGACCGGGGATTTTCAACTTGATTCTTGCGCTCTCCATTGGCGGCTGGGTCGGCTACGCCCGTCTCGTGCGAGCGCAGGTGCTGGCCACCCGCGAGCGCGAGTTTGTCGAAGCGGCGCGTGCGCTCGGCGCCAGTGACTGGCGCGTCATCACCCGGCACATTTTGCCGAACATGATTCAGCCGGTCATCGTGCAGGCAGCGATCGGCATGGCCGGAGCGGTCCTCGCCGAGGCGACGATGAGTTTCCTTGGTCTCGGCGTCCCGCCGCCCACGGCAAGCTGGGGCACCATGCTCAACGACGCGCGCGCCCATCTATTCGACGCGCCCCACATGGTGATTTTTCCAGCGTTGACCGTCATGCTCGCGGTGCTGTCGTTTAACTTCATCGGCGACGCCCTGCGCGATTACCTCGACCCCCGGGCCAGGATGGAGGCGGGACTGTAGCCATTTGAAATTTATGATTTGTAATTTGTAAAGTCGGAATCGACGAGTTTACTTTTCAAATTACAAATTACAAATTGCAAATACAGCATGCTTCGCCTCCTCACACAACGCCTGCTCTACACCATCCCCGTTCTCTGGCTGGTGGTGTCGGTGGTGTTCGTGATGATTCACCTGGTGCCCGGAGACCCGATACAGCAAATGCTCGGCGAAGGCGCTCCGGCCGCCGACATCCAGGCGGCGCGCCATGCCTATGGCCTCGACGTCCCCATCGGCCGCCAATATGTCAATTACTGGAAGGGCGTGCTGCACGGCGATCTCGGCAAGTCGCTGCGCTTTAATGAAAGCGTCACCAGGCTCATCAAGGAGCGCTATCCGTTCACCCTTCGCCTGACTCTGGCATCGCTGGCGGTCGCGCTGCTCCTGTCCATCCCTGCTGGTGTGCGGTCGGCGCGGCGGCGAAACCGCTGGGAGGACCGCGCCATCAGCTTCGTCAGCCTGCTTGGCCTGTCGTTCCCGAACTTCGCGCTCGGGCCGGTGCTGATCTTGTTTTTCGCGATCTATCTCGGACTGCTCCCCGTCTCCGGCAGCGGGACTCCGGCGCATCTCGTCCTTCCCGCGATCACCATGGGCGGCGCGCTGGCGGCGATCCTCACCCGAATGGTGCGCACCGCAATGCTCGAGGAACTCGGGCAGGACTACATCCGCACCGCGCGTGCTAAGGGACTGCCTGAGCGCACGGTCGTTTACAAACACGCGCTACGCAATGCGATGGTTCCGGTGCTGACCGTCGTCGGACTGCAATTCGGGGCGCTGTTGGCGGGCGCCATCGTCACGGAAACAATCTTTTCCTGGCCGGGCATCGGACGCCTGACGATCCAGGCGATCTCCAACCGCGATTACTACCTCGTGCAGGGCTGCATCCTCGCCATTGGCCTGACTTACGTCGCCGCCAACTTCCTCACCGATCTGCTCTACTCCGTGGCAAATCCCCGCATTCGACAGTAGAACAATTTGTAATTTGGTAATTTGTAAATTCCAAAGTAAGACGGCCCTCGCCTTACTTTACAAATTACAAATTACCAAATTACAAATTCCATATCGATCGCGATTCCCAATTACTTTTCTTTCATCTCCACCAGCACCTTCCCGATTCTCAGTCCATCCATCTCCAGCACGGTGAATCGATGGGTGCCGAATTCCACCGCCTCGCCGGTGCGCGGGATGTGCTGGAACTGATAGAGCAGAAACCCGGCGACTGTTTCGAAGCCGCGGTCCGACGGAAGCTCGATGCGGTACTGCGTTTCCAGGTCGCGCAGGGGTGTCGCGCCGTCGAGCACCATCGTGGTCGCGCCGACCGGCAGCGGTTGCGCGGCGATATCGAATTCGTCCTCGATCTCGCCCACGATCTGCTCCAGCGCGTCCTCCACCGTCACCACGCCGGAAGTTGACCCGAATTCATCGACGACCACCGCCAGGTGCCGCTTGCGCCGGCGGAACTCCGCCAGCAGATCGGCCACCGCCTTGGTTTCCGGCACGACCAGCACATCGCGCATGATGTCGCGCACGATCATTCGTGCCAGCCGGACGCCGGCCTCGTCCGCCGTTCCCTTCGTGTAGCGCAGTCGCATCCAGCGCGTCAGGTCCTTGCTGTACAGCAGCCCGACGATGTACTCCGGCCCGCGCTGCGGATCGAAAACAGGAATACGCGAATGTTGTTCTTCCACGACGCGGCCAAGTGCCTGCTCCAGCGGCATGTCCGCCGGAAGCGAAAAAATCCTCGGACGCGGCACCATGATCTGCCGCACAGTGAGCTCGCCCATCTCAAGCGCACGTACGACCATCTGCTCTTCCACTTCCGGTACCATGCCGTGCTGGTGCGACGAGCGCACCATCAGCTTCAGCTCCTCGGGAGAATGAACGCCCGCCGGACGCACCTCGAAGGTCCCGAAGCGCCTTAGCACCCAACGCGCCGAGCGGCTCATCACCCGCAGGAACGGCCGCGAGACGGTCATGAACACGAGCATCGGCCCGGCCACGCCCAGCGCGACTCGCTCCCCCCGGTGCAGCGACAGCGACTTCGGCACCAGTTCGCCCAACACCACCAGGAAATAGGTAATCAGGAGGAAAGAAATGACGCTGCCGAGGGTATGCGCGTACAGCTTGGAGTGCGGCAACCCGGCAAACGCACGCTGGAAGATGTCGGCCAGCGATGTCTCGCCCACCCATCCCAGGCCGAGGCTGGCGATCGTGACGCCGAGTTGGACGGCGGCGAGAAGGTCGTCGAGACGTTCGTGCAGGCGCAGGACGTTGCGCGCCCCCAGGCGGCCCGCCTCGATCATCTGCTGAATGCGCGTATCGCGCACGCTGACGAGCGCGAACTCCGTCGCCACGAAGAACGCGTTCACCGCGATCAGCAGAACGACGCCGAATACGCGCACAAGCACGTAACCAGCCATGCAGCGCGATTGTAGCAGGGGCGGCGTGAGGCTTGAGGCACGCGGCACAAGGAAAAGCAGATTCCTGGCCGCCGGTCAGAATGAAAACCCTCCGATGCGGCTGCGCTCCTGCCGCAAGCCTCGTGCCTCACGCCTCGTGCCTCGCGCGGTGTTATGCTATTCCGTTCTCATTCCTCACAGGACGCCATCATGCCGAATGATCGCAAGATCCGCGTGCTTGTCGCCAAGCCCGGCCTCGACGGCCACGACCGCGGAGCCAAGGTCATCGCTCGCGCCCTCCGCGACGCGGGCATGGAAGTGATTTATACCGGACTTCGCCAGACCCCGGAGATGATCGTCAACGCCGCGCTCCAGGAAGACGTCGATGTCATCGGCCTCTCCATCCTCTCCGGCGCGCACAACGCGATCGTCCCGCGTGTCACCGAGCTGCTGAAGCACAACAAGATGGACGACGTGCTCTTGCTGGTGGGCGGCATCATTCCCGACCAGGACATTCCCATGCTCAAAGAGTCGGGCGTCGCCGGCATCTTCCAGCCCGGCACCGCCATGGACGAGATCGTCCAGTTCATCCGCGGGAATCTGAAGCAGGAACAAAAGGCGTAAAGCGGCACATGGCTCATGGCCTATGGCTCATGGCTTCGATGCCATGGGCCATGCGCCTTGAGCCATGTGCCATTCCTAATCGATCAGCTTCGCGTCCGTCGCCTGCCCGACAATATCGATCTGCTTCGACACGTCCAGCGGCGCCGGTTTGGTCGCATCCCAGATCACCAGTTCGCCGCCCTGGATCACGTACATTTCACTCTTCGCATCGTTGGGCTGAAGTCCGGTGACGTCGCCCGTGCCCGGCGCTGAATTCACCACGCTTGATCCTGACGTGCTGAAGATGCTGAGGCATCCGCTGGTCACGTTACTGCAGCCGGTAGAGCCGACAAAAAGCTGCCCGCTCTCCAGCGCCATCAGCGAATGGTAGCCGTTGGCAATGGCCACGCCCGACTTCGCCACCGACATCGTCGAGGTCGAAATCACGTCCAGCTTCCCTACCCCGTTGGGAC